>NZ_MPJE01000042.1:0-52816 GCF_001975465.1 Chlorobium sp. KB01 | reverse complement strand
TTACGGTTCCGATACTGGCAATGTTCTACTATTTCCTTCCCAAGTCGACGGGTCTTCCTATCTACAGCCACCGCCTCTCCATAGTCTCGTTCTGGGCACTGAATTTTGCCTATCTCTGGACCGGAGCACATCATCTCATGCTGACACCCCTGCCGGAGTGGATCCAGACCGTAGCAATGGCCTTCAGTATCTTCATGATTGCACCATCATGGGGTTCAGTTGTCAACGGCTATTACACCCTGCAGGGCAACTGGGATCAGATGCGCTCCAACTACCTGGTCAAATTTTTCATCGCAGGCATAACCTTTTACGGTCTTCAGACCCTCCAGGGACCTCTGCAGGGACTCAGAACCATCAATGCCTTCTTCCACTATACCGACTGGGTTGTGGGGCATGTACACATGGGGACGATGGGATGGGTCACCATGATAGTCTCGGCATCATTCTACTACATGATTCCGAACATCACCAACACGGTGATCTACAGCATCAAACTTGCAAACATACAGTTCTGGCTTATGATGGTTGGTCAGGTTATCTGGACCTCCGCCATGTGGATTGCCGGGATCCAGCAGGGGGCAATGTGGAAGGCCACCAACCCTGACGGATCACTGATGTACAACTTTCTTGATACTGTTGCATCGCTCTATCCCTACTACCAACTGCGATTTGCAGCCGGACTCATATTCTTTATCGGTATCCTGATCTTCGTCTGGAATCTGGTCATGACCGTACGCCAGGAACCACGTCAGGCTGAAGCATAACCGACAAATAAACAAACAGGAGCTGTAATCATGGGGATCTCTTCAAAACCGGTTGTTTTCGCACTGCTTTCAACCGTTGTCATCCTGATCGGCACAACCGTAACCGTCTTTATTCCGCTCTTCATGCCCTCAACACAGCCGGTGAGCGCCTATATCAAGCCCTACACGGCTGTTGAACAGGAGGGGCGCGACATCTATATGCGCGAAGGGTGCAACAACTGCCATACCCAGACCGTACGGCCACTCCGGACAGAGGTGCTTCGGTATGGCGAATACTCAAAACCGGAGGAGTTTGCCTATGACCGCCCCTTCCTCTGGGGCTCACGACGCACAGGACCGGATTTGAACCGGGTGGGCGGAAAATATCCGGATTCCTGGCACTACACCCACTTCCGGAGTCCACAGGCCATGTTTGAAAAATCCAATATGCCGCCCTATGCCTGGCTTGCAAAAAACAGGCTCGATACCGGAATCTCATTTAAAAAAACAGCAGTTCTCGGCTATGGCTATTCGGAAAGCGAGGTGCAGCAGCAGATCGACAACTACCGGGCAACTGTAACCGATGAGAACTATCCGTCAAGAGAGAGCCGCAACAAGGTTACTCCTCCGGAACTGCAGAAGGAGCTTACGGAGATGGATGCTCTTGTTGCCTACATCCAGAAGCTTGGACGGGATGTCAAAAATATGGAGTCGGCAAAATGAGTTTTTCCGGAGTGGCATATTTCATCTTTACGATAACACTGGCCGCTGTTTTTGCCGGAATAATTTTTTACTACTACAATCCGAAGCGAAAGGAGCAGGTCGAGAAGCCAAAGCAGAGAATGCTTGATGACGACCAGTAAAACTTCGAACTGATACAACAGATTTTTTAAAAGGAGACCTCTATGCATGATTCCGGAGAGCCCCAGGATGGCCATAACAAAATCCCCAAAGGGTGGCTGCTGTTTTTTTTCGGCGGAATTATCTTTCTTGTCGGCTACACGGTCGCCTATACCCCGGCTATCTCGGGATGGTCATTCTACAAGGAGTATGAACAGGAGATGGCTGCTGCGGCCAAAACCGTAAAAACAGATACGGTCAAAGAGTATACCGATAACAAGGATGCCATTGAAGATGGAAAGGAGATTTTTGCCTCGACCTGTGCACCATGCCACAATGCCGATGCAACAGGTGGAATCGGACCCAACCTGACTGCTCCGAAACTTAAATATGGCTCTCTTCGGACCGATCTCTATGAAACAGTGACCAAAGGGAGGCCAAACGGGATGCCCTCCTTCCTTCAGCAGATTGGTTCCGAGAAAATCAGCAAGGTTATAGCCTATCTGGAAACCCTGAGAAAACCATAACCTCTGCAAATTCGGGAGCCGCTCATTTTGTGGAAAAAAAAGAGAAACGTTGTGGCAATCATGCAGGCCGTCATCCTGACCGGACTGCCGTTTCTTGAGATAAACAGCCAGAGTGCCTTCCGCTTTGACATTGCAACACTCAAGCTTCATCTTTTCGGATCGGTAATATGGATGCGGGAGTTCTATCTTGTTCTTGCCGCATCCCTCTTTGTCCTTCTGTTCACAGGCTTTGTAACCATTATTTTCGGCCGGATCTGGTGCGGCTGGCTCTGCCCCCAGACTGTCCTGCTTGATTTGAGTGAAACAATCTCCGGATCAAAAACACTCCGGAAAACCATTCAGAAACTGGCACTCATTCCACTCACTGCCCTCGTCTCAATTACCTTGATCTGGTACTTTGTTCCACCCACCGAGACATTCAGAACGCTCTTTGCCGAGCCGACGATCACCGCATTTTTTCTGGTACTCTGGCTATTGATCTACCTTGAACTGGCCTTTCTCGGCAGAGGGTTCTGCACCTCAATCTGTCCCTACGCCATGCTGCAGAATGTGCTTTTCGACAGGGATACCCTTGTCATTGAATATGATGTTTCGCGTGATGCGACCTGCATGAAATGCGATGCGTGCGTTCATGTTTGCCCTGTCGGCATTGACATCAAAAAAGGGTTGAGTCAGGCCTGCATTGCATGCGCCGAGTGTATTGATGCCTGCCTGCGTATGACAGAAAAAAAGCATATTCCTCCCTTCCCGAACTATAAAGGACGAATCGTTCGTCTGAAAACTTTCTGGCTCGGTGGTGCAACAGTCGTCGCGGCCATTGCTCTTGTCATACTTCTCCTGAACCGTCCTCCGGTTGATTTTCTTCTCATTCGCGATAATGCTCTGCTGCCACCGGGACTGAACCGCTACTCTTTCACCATCCATAACAACGGAGGGGAAAAACTGACGTTTGATCTCACCTCCCCGGACACCGAAGCAACCCTTATTGGAGAGCATACCCTTCATGTGGAGCCATTTTCAGCTCTTCACGGCACAATTCTGGTTAAATCGACCGGCAAACGGGAGCTGCTCCATCTCAAAATTTCCGGTAACGGTATAGTAATCAACAGGGAGGCCGGTTTTCTATGAAGCTCTTTTTCTACATCATCTATCCGCTCTTTTTCTTTGCCATGGGGTGCGGCATCTATGTGGCGTTCAGGGATGCCGAGGGATTGGTGGATAACAACTATTATGAGAACAGCAAAGGCTATTTCGAGGCGAAAGCAGCAGAAGAGCGGCTCGGTATTGCTATCTCTCCTCCTGCGACACTGAAAAGGGGAGAAAACGAGATCAGAATTGCCATAACCTCAAAGGGGAAACCGCTTGAGCAGGCAAATCTGACACTCTTCATCGGCAACCTCTCCTCTTCCGGTTATGACTCCACCATAACCATGCGTGAACATTCACCCGGAGTCTATCAGGCAACCGCTGAAATTCCATTCAAGGGAGTCTGGTTCACACGAATTGACCTGAAGCAGCAACAACAACTCATTGCCACAAAAAAATGGTTTTCAGAGATAAAATAAAAGGTATGGCGGCTCTGGCGCTCTTTGTATCGCTGTTGAGCACAGGAAACACACTCCGGACAAAAGAGCTGGAGTGCAAAATCAATGATGGCCCCTGCACGCTCGTTTCCGGAACGCGAAGTGTCACCCTCGACATTGAGCCAAAACCGGTAAGCCCGATGCAGGAGCTCTCTTTCAGTGTGACCATTGCTCCGTGCGATGCACTACCCGAAAAGCTGCTGCTTGATCTCAGCATGCCGGGTATGATGATGGGCAAAAACCAGGTCACGCTTGCCAGAACAACCGGCTCTACCTACAAGGGAAATGGGGTTATTGTCCGATGTATGAGCGGTCGAACACGCTGGCAGGCAACAGTGCTTTCCGAGCTGCTTGACAATCCGGCATTTATCTTCAATGTCAGCAAGTGAGACCACCGCGGCTGAAAGCGTGCGATGCGATCACTGCATGCAGGAGACCGGCAGAGATACGGCCGTAACCGCAGTGATCGATGGCCGGAAGCGGTACTTCTGCTGTCATGGCTGTCTCGGCGTCTACGAACTGGTTAACAGCAGCTCGCTTGAGGCATTTTACCGCCAGCGTTGCGACTGGCAGCCCGGCCCTCCTGCAACCGGGGTAAAGCTCCGGAGTGCTCACTTCACCGATACCGTTACCATTGCAGGTGATGAGCACCGCATTGAGCTTTTGCTTTCAGGCATACGATGCGCGTCATGTGTATGGCTTATTGAGAAGTTTCTGGCCAAAATCGAAGGAGTCCTTTCAGCAAGAGTCAACTATGCAACCCACAAGGCAGTCATCACCTGGAGTGGCCGTAAAACAAAGCTCGACACTATCCTGAATGCCATTCGCGATATCGGCTATCTTCCACACCCCGCTCATATAAACGCAAGAAGCACGGTTTTTGCGGAGGAGAAGCAGGATCTGCTCCTTCGCTTCGGAACCGCCGGTTTTTTCTCCATGCAGCTCATGCTCTTTACCTCAGCCCTCTATGCCGGCTTTTTCCAGGGCATGGAGAGCCGCTACAGAGTGGCATTTCAGCTCATCTCCTGGGCTCTTGCCACCCCGGTTCTCATTTATGCCGGTTTTCCGTTCCTGTCAAGCGCATGGCGCTCGCTCAGGCGGCTGACGCTCAACATGGATGTTCTCGTTGCACTCGGAGCACTCTCGGCATACCTCTACAGCATTGCCATGATCCCCCTCGGAGGTGAGGTGTTTTTTGACAGCGCGGCCATGATCATCACCTTCATCCTTCTCGGCCGCTTCCTTGAAGCCGGTTCACGCCTCAAAGCAGGAAACGCCATGGCTGAACTGGCCGAACTCCAGCCGCATGAAGCCCTTCTGCTTTCCGAAAATGGCCAAACCACGATGGTGCCGATTGCCGCGGTCAATCCCGGAGACCGGATCGAGGTGATCCCCGGTGACCGTATACCGCTTGATGGCGTGGTGATCGAGGGGGAAGCCGAAGTAAACGAATCAATGCTTACCGGGGAGTCCCGTCCCGTTCTAAAAGCGCCCGGCAGCGACATCTTTGCCGGAAGTTTCTCCATGAACGGACGACTCACCATCAAGGTAACCGGAAACTCATCCACTACCCTGCTCTCACGAATTATCAAAACCGTCGAGGATGCCCAGGCACGCAAGGCACCGATACAGAACATTGCCGACAAGACCGCAGGCTTGTTCGTACCGGTAACCATACTGCTTGCTTTCACCACCTTTCTCTACTGGAAACTCTCCAGCGGCAGCACCGTTACAGCCCTTCTGAACGCAGTCTCGGTGCTTGTCATTGCCTGCCCCTGTGCTCTCGGTCTGGCAACACCGCTCGCCATTCTGGTCGGCACTACCGCAGCAGGCAAAAAAGGTATTCTTGTAAAAGGGGGGGACATTTTTGAGACCCTCTCAAGAACTACCACCGTCGTGCTCGACAAAACCGGCACCATCACCAGGGGAAAACCCTCCATAACCGATCTTCACGATTTTGCCCGAACCCCTGCTTTTCTGCAGCACGCAGCATCGCTTGAAGCCTCTTCAGAGCACCCGACAGCTCTTGCTCTTGCCGGAGCATGGGATAGCGATCTCCTGAAGGTTGATCACTTCAGGGCAATACCGGGAAGAGGAGTTTCAGGCATGATCACCGGTGAATCCTGGCTTGCAGGATCAGAACCCTTTATGAAACAGGAGGCCGTTGCAATCACTCCTGAAGAGCGATTCATTGCAGCTAAACTGGAAGCCGAAGGAAAAACCGTGGTGATGGTTGCATGCAACGGCATGCTTGCAGGAGTGATCGGCCTGATTGACGACCTGCGTGACGATGCCCTGCCTCTCATTGAAGGGCTACGCAAAAAAGGTCTCTCGATTCAGATTCTGACCGGAGATAACCGGGGAGTCGCCGACTATATCGCCGCCAGATGCGGTATAACCGATGTTCAGGCAGCTCTTGGCCCGCTCGAAAAAGCTGCGGTTATCAGGGAGCTGAAAGCAAAGGGCGAGTGTGTCATGATGGTTGGAGACGGAATCAATGATGCGCCGGCACTCACTGAGGCCGATACGGGAGTGACCGTCGGGCAGGCATCGGGCATAGCTCTCGAAAGTGCCGGGGTAGCAATTCTCAAGGATGACCTCCGGCTCATCAATACCCTGCTTGACAGCTCATCAAAATGTTTTTCCGTCATCCGCCAGAACCTTTTCTGGGCCTTTGCGTATAATCTGATTGCCCTGCCGCTTGCCGTAACGGGTGTACTGCACCCCATTATCTCCGCACTGCTTATGGCGACAAGCTCGCTGGTTGTGGTGAGCAACTCCTTGCGGTTAAAAAGAATCTGACGGATTAAGCATTATGTACACCATATTTTTTCTTATCGGTATCGGCCTGTTTGTTGGCGTGGCAGCATGGTTCCTCTTTATCTGGGCAGTAAAAAGCGGCCAGTTTGACGACCCTGAAGCGCCCAAATACCGGATGCTCGACGATGACGATGTAGCGGCAAAAACAGCAAAACCTCTTGAAAGACAAGAGAAATAATAATTAAAAAGGGCATCGCTATAAATTGTCGTGAGCGGTTTGAGTGCGAGGCGGACGGCGCGCAGAAACCGGAATGTACACGAAGTACTTGAGGATTTTGAGCACCGGCCAACGAAGCAATCGAATCGCGGAACAAATTAATAGAGATGCCCTTATGAGCATTGCACCACTGTTGGCTATACTGCTTTCGGGACTGGCTGGAGGATTCGGCCACTGCATCAGCATGTGCGGCCCGGTGGTCGGCGCACTCTCGGTTGGTGAAACACGAAAAGGTCTGCTCCATCTGCTGCTCTACAACCTCGGACGGGTAACCACCTACTCCATCCTTGGTGGAGTTGTCGGTCTCTCCGGCTCGTTTCTGCTGCTTGCTGCATCAATAGAAACGTTGCAGAGGGTAATCATGATCATTGCAGGGCTCTCCATTATCCTCATGGGGCTCTCGACAGCAGAGTGGCTGCCACTGCCCGCTAACAACAGAAATTGCACCCCCGGTAGCAGCGTGATACAAAAAATCATGTCGCTCTTCAAACCCCCCCCGCTCAATCGGCAGCTACTACCCGATGGGCATCGTCCTCGGCTTTCTCCCCTGCGGCCTCACCTACACCGCCCTGCTCGCCTCCGCAAGAGCCGCCATGGATGCGGAGAACCCCTTTGCCGGCATGCTCCAGGGAGCCCTCATGATGCTCCTCTTCGGCATCGGCACCGCCCCTGCCCTGATTCTGGTCGGAAAGGTGGTCAACACCATCAGCCAAACCACCCGCAAACGCTTCTACCGCATTGCCAGCCTGATTATGATTGCCACAGGCCTGTGGTTTGTGGCGTCGGCGCCGTAGGGGCGTATCGCATACGCCCCTGCAATGAAATTGCATACGCCCCATGCGCACCCATCAATCATTTGATAATTTTTTGATATTATGGTAATATAAAAATGATAACATGAAATACAATTCTATCACCCATCATCGTCAATCCATGCGGATGCAAGGTTATGATTATGCACAGAACGGCGTCTATTTTATAACCGTCACTGTCTCTTTGCTGAAATCAACACACCGACAGTACTGAATCGGTATGGTATCGTTGTTCTGGATGCGTGGAATAAAACACCCGTCATTCGACCAAACATTTTGTTGGATGCGTTCGTCATCATGCCTAATCATATCCACGGAATCATTGCAATTTTTGGGGGCATGTCACGGGGGGGTGAATCACAGGCGGACGTAACGGAAGAGGGCGTATCGCATGGGGGCGTATCGCATGGGGGCGTATCGCAATACGCCCCTACGGGGTTTCGATCACCGTCGCAAACCATTGGGGCAATCATTCGCGGGTTCAAATCCTCAACAACAAAACAGATCAACCAAATGCGTGGAACAGCGTATTTACAGGTCTGGCAACGCAATTACTACGAACATATTATTCGAAATGAAGAGGAATTGAACCGAATCAGGGAATACATTATCACAAATCCTCAACACCGGGCTAACGATATCCATTTTATGAGAGAATCTGAACCACCTTGTAAACTGAGTACAACACAACTGGATAACAAAACCGCGGTTTAAGGACATAGGCTTGACCGAACCACTGACCGAATTTGCGCAAAATCGAACTGCTGCATCCATTGCAACAGTTCAGAACAAAAGTGAAGTTTAATCAGGCATTACTGATGCAGCCACATATTTCAAACGGAGACGATGTATGAAAAAGAGGAATTTTCTGGTCAGGCTACTCTCTGTTGTTACCCTGTGCTCTTGCTTAAGTTTCAGTGCTCTTGCCGGGGAGATCAATTCCGGGTCAACAAAGCATGAACCGACAACCGAGCAGTTGATCACCATGGTGGATCATAACGCCGAATTGAAAGCTATGCTCGTCGAGTCCATTGAACAAACGACAAGAATCAATCCGGACAGGGTAACCAACCCGGTCAGGACGCTGGAGGAGTATTACAGTTTTATCGACTGGGCGGCAAAAGCAATGCCCTGGTCAATCCTGCCCAACATACCCTGCTCTTCGCTCTATGACCAGATTGATCAGAGTCTTGATTACTTCTACTTCGTCAACGATCAGCCGATTGCCGGATTAAAAGGGAAAGGGTACTACAATAACTCACTGCAGTACCATGAGCCCTATCGAACCTGGTTGATCAACTTCACAAAGGAGTGGGGGCTCTATCTGAGCAAGGAGGGGTCATGGAACGATGCATACTACAAAAAAGCTCTGGAGGATGATCGATTCGGGCTGAACAAGGGGTGGTATGAGGATCCCTCAAACTGGAAAACATTCAACGACTTTTTTGCGCGCTATCTGAAATCGCCCGATCAACGCCCGATTTCCTCTCCGAATGACCCGTCAGTTGTAGCTTCACCTGCTGACTCAAAGCCCCATGGTGTATGGAAAATTGACAACGAGTCCAATATTGTTGCTAAAAAAGGGGTCGCTATCAAGTCCGGTGTATTCAAATCCGTAGCTGCTCTTGTGGGTGAAGGGAGCGCATACAAACATGCATTTGCCAGTGGAACACTGACGCACACCTTTCTTGATGTAAACGATTATCACCGCTACCATTTTCCGCTTGAAGGAACCATAAAAGAGGTTCGTACTATTCAGAGCGATGATGCTGTTGGCGGTTTTTTGACATGGGATCCCGGCACGAAAAAATATATGCTTGATGCCAACACCCCCGGCTGGCAGAATATTGAGACCCGTGGATGCGTCATTATCGATACCCCGAAATATGGAGTGGTAGCGCTGCTGCCGATCGGTATGTCGCAAGTTTGCTCTGTTAATTTTGAAAAGAGTGTCAAGGTCGGCACTACCGTTAAAAAGGGTGATATGCTCGGCTATTTCCTCTTCGGCGGCTCAGACTTCGTGATGCTCTTTCAAAAGAAGGTTGACTTCAACCTTACAGCTCCGAAAGAGAGCAGTGGTGCCTTTAAACACCTGCTGATGGGACAAGAGTACGGCAAAGTGACATTGAGGAAATGAAAACCAGAAAAGGTTTTTAAACCACGAAATACTCGAAAGGCACGAAAAAAATATAACCCGATTTCACTTCATTGATTTCATTTCGTGTGTTTCGTTCTTTTCGTGGTTAAATATTTACTTGATAATCAGTAAAGAAATCCAAAAAGCCAGAGGGGGATTTTGTTCTGAAACCCTGTCTCAATATCATCAGCAACAATAAAACTGTTCTCAACCCCGCTGATTTGGCGGAAGCCTTTCCCTTTTCCACCGATTTCAAAGGTATACTGAGATTTGAAAATAAAATCCCCTTTAGCTGATAGTTCAATGGTGTTATCAACAAGGCCTGGATGAAGGGCACTGGCATTACGGAGTTGATTGACAAAAAAAAGCTCACGCAATGCTCCGATATTGACGTTTTCTGAAATAGCATACATCAGATTGCTGTTTTCAAGATATATCTTGTCTGGCTTTGTCAGCACCTCATATCCTCTCCCCTGGCTGCGCACCAGATTCAGCAGATTTGCATCCTGCAAACTTTCCAGATATTCGTAGAGACGTGGCCGGGATATTTCTGTTGCTTCAGCCAATTTTGAGATATTCGGAGTAAACGGAACGCTTGTCGCCAGCAGGTAGAGCAGCTTTTTAAGCTTTGAAAGCTGGCGCACTTCAATTCGATGCACAAGAGGAAGATCTACCTCAAGGATATGATTAATAACCTCCCGGAGCCGATAGAGATACGTACCCTTGCTCTCAAGAAAAAATGGATAGTACCCGATCTGCTGATAATCGCGAAACAGTTTTCGTACCGTAATTTCACCACAGAGGGTTTCTGCAATCTGGCGATGGTGTGCAAGAATATCCTCCAGCGAAAAGACTGCGAACTCTTTTGCCTGGGTGAAGTTGACATACTCCCGGAAAGAGAGCCCATGCAGGTTGAAAATGATGGCCCGTCGACTTAAATCTGCTTTTTGTTTGGATATCTGCAAAAGGCTGGAACCAGAAAAAACCACGTTCAACTTCGGAAAAGAGTCGTAAATCGCCTTGATGTCGAGTGACCAGTCAGGATATTTATGAATCTCATCAACAAGGAGAAGTTCTCCTCCAAACTGATGAAAATCCCGAGCAAACTCGAAGAGGTTATGTGCCTGAAAGTAGGGGCTGTCAACCGAAATATAGAGTGCTCGATCAGAAGTATCGCCATACCGATCCCTGACATGCTGCAGCATCAAGGTTGTCTTTCCTGTGCCTCGCGCACCAAGAATTCCGATACAGCGTTCACTCCAGTCAATACTGCTATAAAGATATCGCTTCACCGCGCTCACCGATGCAATCAACCGATACTGCTCCCTGAAAAAGCTTTCCATCACAATAATTATCATTTTCTGTAAAACTTATTTTACAAAATAACGAATAAATTATGATTTACAACTGCTTCGCAGAGATCACTACTTGTCAACAAAAAAGCTATCTCTGCAAAGGCTTATTGCTTTTCGCCGTTTTCCCGCTTAATGTTTATCTTCCCTGTTATCGAACCTTCCTGCTGTGTGACAAAAGTTATCAGAAAATAGATTACGTTTTTAAACGAAAACGGACTATTTTAAACCCGTTTCATCGCGAGAACTCGAGTGCGGATAGTAACCGCTTGTTACTTGCAGTTCAGTTTCAATATTGTTTTTTATGGATACCATTTTTCTTGCACGTACTCAATTTGCCTTTACCGCTGTTTTCCATTTCTTTTTCATACCGCTGACACTCGGGCTGTCCATCTTTACGGCTATTCTTGAAACCGCCTGGGTGAAAACCGGAAACGAGCGTTATAAACAGCTCGCAAGGTTCTGGGGCAACCTCTTTCTGATCAACTTTGCCGTTGGTGTGGTAACCGGTATTGTGATGGAGTTTCAGTTCGGCATGAACTGGTCGGAGTACTCCCGCTTTGTTGGTGACATTTTCGGTGTTCCGCTCGCTATCGAGGCGCTGCTTGCCTTCTCGGTTGAAGCGACCTTTATCGGAATCTGGCTCTTCGGATGGAACAGGCTGCCCAAAGCACTCCATGCCGCCACAATCTGGCTTGTCGCTCTCGGCTCCACCCTCTCTGCCTTCTGGATACTTGTAGCGAACTCCTTTATGCAGTACCCTGTGGGCTATAAAATGGCTGCAGATGGCTCAAGAGCGGAGATGGCGGATTTCTTTGCCTTTATCTTCAATCCCCATGTCTGGAAGCAGTTTCCGCATGTCCTTGCCGGTGGCGTTGTCACCGGAGGATTTCTGGTGATCGCTGTAAGCATATGGCATCTGGTGCGGTCAACAAAAGAGAGAGCCGCGTTTGAAACATCCCTCAAATTCGGCGCCATTTATGCGGTGACAGGCGCCATTCTCGTTACTCTTGCCGGACATGCACAGATGCAGGATCTCCTCAAAACCCAGCCGATGAAGGTTGCTGCTGCCGAAGCGTTGTGGGAGAGCGAAAATCCCGCAAGTTTTTCAGTGCTCACCATTGCGGATGAAAAAAATCTCCGGGATATTTTTGCAATCCGGATTCCCCGCCTTCTCTCCTTTCTTGCTTACGACCGTTTTGAGGGCGAAGTGAAAGGGATCCGGGAGCTGCAGAAGAGTTATGAAGTGCTGTACGGTCCCGGCAACTACATCCCTTCGGTTGTAACCGCATACTGGAGTTTCAGATTCATGGTAGGAGCCGGAACCTTGATGCTCCTGACCTCTCTCTTTGTGCTCTACCGGGTAGTAAAGGGCAACTATACCTTTTCGCCAAGAGTCGGCACCCTCATTATCTGGTCATCTATTCTACCCTGGATTGCAAACTCATCAGGCTGGATACTGGCAGAAATGGGTCGTCAGCCCTGGCTTGTTTTCGGCCTTCTGAAAACCGAAGAGGGTCTCTCTCCCGCCTCGGTGGTCAGCAGCACCGAGCTGACGCTCTCTCTCGGACTTTTTATCGTGATCTACGCCCTGCTGACCTTCACTGATGTCTGGCTGTTGAGAAAATATGCAGTCGCAGGAATCAACGCTCCAGAATAAACTGTAACGAACTTCACATAATGGATTTACACTCGATCTGGTTCATATTTATTGCGCTTCTTTTTACCATACTGTTTCTGCTCGAAGGCTTTGATTTCGGCACCGGCATTCTCCTCCCGTTTATGGGAAGTGATGACAGGGAGCGACGCAGTGTCATCAACACCATCGGCCCATTCTGGCTCGGTAATGAAGTTTGGCTGGTAAGCGCAGGAGGCGCTATGTTTGCCGCATTTCCGGGATGGTATGCCTCACTCCTCAGCGGCTTTTATCCGCTCTTCCTGCTGATGCTGCTCTCGCTGATTTTTCGGGGTGCTGCCTTTGAATTCCGCAGCAAGTTCAGTAACCCGGCCCTGAAAAGAGTATCAGAGTGGATTATCTTTGGCGGCAGTCTTGTTCCGGCACTGCTCTGGGGAGTTATCCTCTCCAATTTCATCAGTGGAGTGCCTGTTGATGCATCCGGGAACTATACCGGAGCTCTCTCCAACCTTCTGAATCCCTTTGCCCTTGCCGGCGGAGCTGCCTCTGCATTGACCTTTACCCTTTACGGCGCACTCTTTCTCTCGCTGAAAACATCCGGCAGAGTGAAAGAACGGGCTATCGGCATCGCAAAAAAGCTCTGGGCTCCGGCCACACTCTCCCTGATGGTTTGCATCGCCTGCAGCGTAACCGTAACCTCCATAAAACCGGGCATCCTGCCACTGCTCTCACTACTCTCTCTTGCACCGGTTATAGTCCTGCTGCAGAAAAACAGATCCGGAGTGGCATTCATCATGACCGCCCTTGCCATTATTTTTACCGCACTCGCCATCTTCACGAACCTTTACCCGAGAGTGCTTGTTTCAAACCTCAATCCGGCATGGAGCCTGACCATATACAACGCCTCTTCAAGTGAGTACACCCTCGGCATCCTCACCGTAGTGGCACTGATATTTACGCCACTGGTCATCATTGCCCAGTGCTTGAGCTACCGGCTGTTCCGGGAGAGAGTTGCAACAGACTCGGAACTTGAATACTGACAACCTGCTCTCAAAGGAGTGAACCGGTTGCATCGAACTTTTTTATTATGTAGACTTAGTGCGATTTTGACACTGAACAAGAGCATGAACCATGAACATTGACCGGCGACTTTTTCAACTCATAAAAGAAGAACGAGCGCCGTTTATTCTGTCAATTATTTCAGGATCTATCGCGTCCGGAATGCTGATCGCCCAGGCGTTTTATCTGAGCAAAATCATCGATGGCGCGTTTATACAGAAAAGTGCAATAAACAACCTCATCCCTCTGTTCGGTTTTTTCGGACTCTTCAGCATCCTCCGCATGTGCTTCAACTGGAGTTCACACACCGAAGCCAACCGGGGCACCCTGACTATCCGGAAAAAACTCTTCACTCTCCTGACTGAAAAAGTGGGGCTTCTCGGACCGATCTACACCCGTTCGGTGCAAAGCGGAAAGCTCAGTACAACACTGCTCAAAGGTGTCGAAGCGCTCGATGCCTATTACAGCCAGTATATTCCTCAGATCTTTTTTGCTCTCTTCACACCTCTGCTTATCGTTGCCGCCATCTTTCCTGACGACTGGATTTCAGGGGTTATCCTCCTTGCAACAGCGCCGCTCATTCCCCTCTTCATGATCCTGATCGGAAAATCAGCCAGTGCCATGACTGAAAAGCAGTGGAAAACCATGAGCAGGATGAGCGGCTACTTTCTTGATGTTCTGCAAGGTCTGCCAACACTCAAGCTCTTTGCACAGAGCAGGGAGCAGCGAAAATCCATTGAAGAGTCCGGAGAGAACTTCCGCCAGGCAACCATGCGGGTATTGAAAGTTGCATTTCTCTCATCCCTGACGCTTGAGCTGGTCGGCACCATTGGTACCGCCGTTATTGCTGTCGGGATAGGGTTGCGTATCATGAAAGGCCAGATCGGCTTTCAGCCTGCGCTTTTCGTTCTGCTGCTTACCCCTGACTTTTATCTGCCCCTTCGCCAGCTCGGCACCAAATTCCATGCCGGAATGGAGGGTGTCAGTGCCTCAAAAGAGATTTTTGCCATTCTTGAACAACCAGCCCCGCTCCACAGCCCTGGTGTGCCTGCAATACAAGCCGAACCATTTGTCAGGTACCCTCTCATCCTGAACAATCTGAGCTACAGCTATCCCGGCTCTGAAGTTGCCGCTATCGACAACATTACCGCAACAATTACTGCCGGAAAAACCACGGCAATCATCGGGCCGAGTGGTGCAGGAAAAAGCACCCTGATCAATCTCCTTCTCCGCTTCCAGGAACCCGCCTCAGGCAGCATAACCATGAACGGGCGACCGATTCATGAAATTCCTCTTGAAGAGTGGCACAGGGAGATCTCCTGGGTACCGCAGCACCCATACCTCTTCAATGCCACACTGAAAGAGAATATTCTCCTTGGCAGAGCGGATGCATCTGAAAAAGAGATCTCCGACACCCTTGAAAAAACCGGTCTTTCGAGCTTTGTCCGGACACTGCCGAAAGGACTTGAAACCATGATTGGCGAACAGGGCTCCCGACTGAGCGGAGGAGAGGCCCAAAGGGTCGCTCTCGCAAGGGCATTTCTTAAAAACGCCCCCCTTCTGGTACTCGATGAACCAACATCGCATACCGATCCGGAACTCGAAGCCTCACTGCGCAGCTCAATCCTGGAACTCATGAAAGGGCGTACAACCTTAGTTATTGCCCACCGGCTTGAAACCATCATGAGAGCAGAACAGATCATTGTTGTCAGCAACGGGCGGATTACCGGAAAAGGAACACATGATGAGCTGATCGAAGCCGGCGGATTCTACCGTGATGCCCTGAAGTTGCAGCAGGAGGAGTGCGTATGAAAACGTTTATTCGACTGACCGCTATCGTCAGACCATACTTCTGGTGGATGGCACTTGCCGCCCTGATTGGCTTTGCCACAACCGGAAGCGGTATCGGCCTTCTGATGACCTCTGCCTACATCATCGCAAAGGCAGCACTGCAGCCTCCGATGGCCGCCCTTCAGCTCGGCATTGTCGGCGTAAGGTTTTTCGGCCTTGCCCGCGGAGTGCTGCGCTACGCCGAACGGCTCGTTTCCCATAACACAACCTTCAGGATACTGGCAAAACTCCGCCTCTGGTTCTATGATGCCCTTGAACCTCTTGCACCAGCCCGACTCCTGCACTTCAGAAGCGGTGATCTGCTTCAGCGGATTGTTGATGATATCCAGAGCCTTGAGAACCTCTACACACGGGTTCTGGCTCCCCCGGTCACCGCTATTCTGGTCGCGCTGCTCATGTGGGTGCTTGCAGGAACCTACTCTCTTCAGGCGGCACTCCTTATCCTCTGCTTTCACCTGCTGGCCGGTATCGGCGTCCCACTGCTTGCCATGCTGCTCGGCCGCGGCCTCTCAGTCGGCATCATGCACCGGAAGACCGATCAGCAACTCCTTGCGCTTGATCTCTTTCAGGGGATCGGGGAGCTTCAGGTATACGGCAGACTTGCCGGGCATCTTGAGGAGATGCGCTCTGTCGAATCAGCCAAACTCCGGCTCCAGAGAAAAAACGCCATTATTGAAGGCTTGCAGGAGTCACTTACCGGTCTGCTGATGAATGGCGCGGTACTCACGATACTCTGGGCACTCATACCGACAGTCTCGACCGGAGCCATGAACAGCATCTCACTTGCAGTCATAACGCTTGCGGTCATGGCCTCTTTTGAGCCGTTTATCCCTCTTCCGGCAGCAGTAAAACACCTTGAAGCCGACAGGCATGCTGGAGATCGCCTTTTTGAAATACTTGATGCCAAGCCTGAAACCTCAAGCCCTGCAGCGCCGGTACCTTTCCCTGCAAACCGTGCCATCAAAATCGAAAAACTCAGCTTCACCTATCCGGGAAGCCTCACGAAAGCGCTCGATGCGATATCCTTCTCTGTTCCGGCAGGTCAGCAAATTGCCATTGTCGGGCCAAGCGGTGCAGGTAAATCAACCATCACCTCCCTCTTCATGCGATTCTGGAACAGTTCAGAAGGATGTATCGCTATCGGTGATGTTGACATCAGCCTCCTTGACCCGGAGGAGTTGCGTCGAAATATCTCACTCGTATCACAGCGAACCTACCTCTTCGCTGAAACCATCAGGGAAAACCTTCTGCTCGCAAAACCCGATGCAACTGACGAAGAGCTGCGCAAAGCCCTATCCCAGGCGGGTCTCATCAACTTTGCATCCAAACTTGACGAATGGATCGGACAGCACGGCATGAAACTCAGTGGAGGCGAACGCCAGCGCATCGCCATTGCACGTATTGTGCTGCAAAATGCTCCGATGATCATTCTTGATGAAGCAACTGCCAACCTGGACGGTATCACTGAAAAAGAGGTTACTGATACCCTTTCCTCCATCAGCAGAGGCAAAACCATGATCACCATCACCCACAGACTGAAGGCCATGGATCAGTACGACAACATCATCGTACTTGATAAAGGAAAAATTGTGGCACAGGGAGTTCATGAGAATCTCATGAGCACAGAAGGGCTTTACCGCAGAATGTGGAAGCTTCAGCATTCTGCGGATATTGCATAAAAAAGCCAATACATCATCGAAACGCTGAACGCTCCGGAAAAAAGTAAATCGATGAACTTGCCTTACGCTATACCACTATAAATTGCACTGCCCCTCCCCATTATGCGAGCAGGGTCAGTTTATTGAAAACCTTCTCGGCTATATGACCATCAACAGCTTTTTGGTAGGCTTTGAAACCCTCGGTGTTCATATGCTTTTCAAGCAGAGCAGGGCTCTCCCATATTTCATAAAAGATAAATACCGCCGGATCACTGTTGTCTTCGTGACAGAAGTACTTTATGCACCCCTCCTCCTCTCTGGCAAGAGCTACAAGTTTAAGCAGCTCACTTTTGACCAGTTCAACAGACTCATTTTTTGCCACTACTTTTGCTACAAGTGTCAGGTTTGACATTCGGTACCCCTTTATTTGAATATTTTTACTCTTCCAATCTGATTACGGAACTTCTGAACAAACAGCAGAAAATGGCCGGAAAAACAATACGTTTTTCGAAACACAGCCGGTTTGGAATACATAAAAAATAACGTACTTTATCATCGACATAAATACGGTTATTTTCTAAGAATGCCCCCGCAAAAACCACCCTTTTTTACAGTAACAAACCAAGAGAAAGCAGATAAACATGGCAATTACAATACCTGAGTCTATCCCTCATGACATTCAGATCGTTATCGGATGGTATCTTTTTGCCGGAGGAGTTGCTCTTGCTGTTCTACTGAATAAACGAAAAAGCTGAAAGTGCCCAAAACTCAAATTGCAATACTTTTTAAGGCTACGTCACAACCTCTCGCTACAGACCTGCCATCGCTATCGTATCCTGAATGCAGTCATAAACGGATCACTCGGTCTGCTGCTGTGTAACTGTGTGAATCTTCGTCGTATCAAACCCCATAGAACCAGCCTTCCCTACAAGCTCTTCGAGAAGCTCCCTCTCCATCAGAGGTGTTCTGGAAAGGATCCAGAAGTACGACCGGTTACTGCCGCACACAACTGACCAGGAGTAGTTTGTCCTGTCAAGCGCTATAACATTGTAACTCGCATAAAAAGGGCCGAAAAAGGAGACCTTCAAAGCCCCTTTGGTAGTATCATCAATAAAAACGCCGCGGCCTTCAATAGTTTTCCACTGACGTTTTTTTACCTTGTAACCGCTGTTCAAAACTTTGACGCTGCCATCTTCCGCCAGCGAGTAAACAGCCGTAGCCTGCTCAATTCCCTTCTCAAACCGGTTGTCAATTCTGGCAATTTCGTACCACTTGCCCAGATAACGATCCAGTGCGAAATTATCGACAACGGTAATCCCCTGCGGTACACCGGTACATCCGGCAAGCAACAGAAATCCAAGCAAAAAGAGTTTTTTCATAAACGTAGCTCCGGTTATAGCTGTTTCGGCACAAGATTAAAAGTAATAACCGATAGCAACACCAGAGAGTTGCCTTGGTGTCATTTCGTATCCCTCCCGAACGAAAGAGAGGAAACTTTCGGGATGAGAAATTTAAGACTTTCGAGTCAAGCAAGAGATCCCTCTGCCGACAGGTCGTCATCGGGATGACAAAGAAAAAGAGCAGAATTTCAGTGCTACGTTGTTAAGAAAAGCATCTTTAAAAATCGTCGTGAGCGGTTTGAGAGCAAGGCAGCGGAGAAACCGGAGTGTACACAAAGTACATGAGGATTTCGACTACCGCCCAACGATGCAATCAAATCGTGTAACAGATTTTTAGTGACTTCCGGTAAGGGTGTTGCGGCAAGCCTCTCCGGGATACTCTACCTCAACGGTTGAATGGTAAAGACCATGGCGTTCAACCAGCGTTCTGATACGCTCCTTGAGCTGTATATAGCTTTCAGCGTCAAGCATGGTAGCAACTTCAAGGTGAGCGGTAAAGACCGTATGCACTCCGTCCAGAGACCAGATATGGGCATGGTGTACGGCATGGATATGTTGCAACTCTTCAATTTCACGGGTGATTGCCTCAAGATCCTGCTCATCGGGCACTGCCTGAAGAAAAACCGGCACCATTGCCCTGAGATTTTTGATAACTCCGCCGAGAATATAGAGGGTAATGAGGATGGCAAGTATCGGGTCAAGCACCGGAACATCCCAGAAGAGCAGAATAACAGCCACAACAAGCACCGCCACCCATCCGAGCACATCTTCGAGCAGATGCAGCGCAACAACCCGGGCATTCATCCCTTTCTCTTTGGAGAGCCTTGCCATGGCAAGGCCGTTAACAGCAACCCCGGCAATGGCAAGGATGATCATCCCTCCTGCATCGGGGTGATGGGGCTCAAAAATCCTGGGGATGGCCCGCGAAAGCACAAAGAGAGAACTGGTGAGCAGGACCACCGTACTGATCAGTGCGCCAAGAAGCGAAAACCGCTTGTATCCATAGGAGTATCGGGAGCTGCTTGATGCGTCGGATATTTTCTCAAAATACCATGCCTGACCAAGAGCAATGGAGTCGCCAAGGTCATGCACCGCATCAGCAAGAATTGCCGTGCTGCCGGTCAGGATTCCGCCGACAATTTCGACAACGGTAAACCCGAGGTTCAGAAAAAAAGCCGTCCTGATGTTTCCTGATGCATGATGATGATGGTGGTGATGATGGTCATGGTGGTCATGAAGCTCTTCTCCTGAAGGTTTACTGCTCATAAAATCCTCGCTGAACCCGTTTACAGGTTATGGTATTTGCCCGTCTCATCATCATTTTACCATTCAGAATGCTCTGCATATTGACAGATGTGTACGAGGAAGAAATTTAATGTATTTTCAACTGCAAGCGTTTAATTCGGCAAAAAAATGTATCAACTGTTCATGAACACCTATCTCCGATGGACGCTCTCTTTCTGTTTTGTACTCCTGCTCTGCATAGCAAGCTTCACGGTTGCCGATATTCCTGCGGCCGTCTGGCTTAATGCACTGAAAGAGAGCCCGGTTTTCCAACTCTTCAGCTTCATAACGCTCTTCGGTGAATCGCAATGGTATCTTGTTCCCGGTTTCCTGCTTTTTATTGCTCTTAGAAAAAAAAATCCGTTCGTTGCACGTCAGGGACTTTTTCTCTTCACCGCGGTTGCCGTGTCGGGGATAGCGGCTGACATCATCAAATTTATAGCCGGGCGGGCGCGCCCCAAACTCTGGTTCAGTGACAAACTCTATCTCTTTGACTTTTTCCATACAGAAGCCGAGTGGACCTCGTTTCCATCCGGACATTCGGCAACCGCTTTCAGCGCGGCAATTGTCCTCTCAGTGTATTACCCCCGATGGCGGATGCTCTTTTTTTCTGCCGCCATCCTGATCGCATGCAGCAGAATCGTGCTGACCAAACACTACATCAGCGATGTCCTTGCCGGTTCATTCCTCGGCATCGCATCCACAGTTCTGCTCTATAACCGATATTTCAAAACGAGACTCAATGCAGTTGAATCTTCCGAAATCTGAAACCACCCGTTTTCTGGCACTGCTCGGACTTCTTGTTGCGGTCAGTTTCTTTGCAGGCCTTGGATCTTCACCGCTTTTTGACGTCGATGAAGGGGCTTTCAGCGAAGCAACCCGTGAGATGATGGTGAGCAAGAACTATCTGACCACATGGCTGAACGGCGCTCCCCGTTTTGATAAGCCCATACTCATCTACTGGCTCCAGCTTTTATCGGTCAACATGTTCGGAGTGAACGAGTTTGCATTCCGCCTCCCCTCTGCACTGGCCGGAACCGCCTGGGCAGCTTCAATTTTTGTTGTTGTACGCAAAGTATCCGGCAACCGGCAGGCCTTCCTTGCTGCTGCAATGATGGTGCTCTCGCTCCAGGTAAACGTCATCGCCAAGGCCGCCATAGCCGATGCACTCCTGAACGCCCTGCTTGCCATAACCATGTTTGCCCTCTTCCGTCATTTTGAAACAGGCTCAAAGCGGGCGCTCTACCTTGCATTTGCTCTGGCAGGGTTGGGCATGCTCACCAAGGGACCGATTGCCGTCATCATACCGGTGTCCGTTTTTTTTATCTTCTCACTCGTTGAAGGAGAGTTGAAAAGATTGGTGCGCGCCACGTTTTCTCCCTGGGGCATCATCATCTTTCTTTGTATTGCTCTCCCCTGGTATCTGCTTGAATACCGCGAACAGGGAATGGCCTTTATTGAAGGCTTTTTCTTCAAACACAATATCAGCCGCTTCAACACCTCATTCGAGGGCCACTCGGGCTCCCTCTTCTACTATTTTCCGGTACTCATCATCGGTTTGATGCCCTTTACCGGACTTCTCTTTACCGTGCTGTTCAACCTGAAAAAACTCTTTGCGGAACGTGAAAACCGCTTTCTGCTGATCTGGTTCGGTTTTGTCTTTATCTTTTTCTCGCTCTCCGGCACAAAACTTCCTCACTACGTCATTTACGGCTATACACCGCTCTTCATACTCATGGCGAGGGCTCTGCCTCTGAGCCGCCACCCCCGGCTTCTTGCCCTCTGGCCGCTGATGCTCCTCATCCTGCTTGCACTCCTTCCTGTTATTGCCCGAACAGCCATGAGCTATACCGATGACCTCTATCTGCTGACTCTGTTTGCCGAGGGAATTACGCTCACCGGAACGTCACACATCCTTGTAATCATTGCATCACTTCTCGGGATCCTTGCCATAGAGTGTCTTTCCCGGTTTTCTGTTGCGGACAAACTGATTGCTACGGGAGTGATTTTTGCACTCATCATCAACATCCATCTGATGCCGATTGCAGGAAAACTCCTCCAGGAACCGGTAAAGGAGGCCGCTCTGCTCGCCAGGACAGCGGGGTATAAAATCGTGATGTGGGAAGTCTATTACCCCTCTTTTTTCGTATATTCTGAATCTTTTGCTGAAAGACGGGAGCCGCTTCCGGGAGAGATTGCCCTGACAACAGTCAAGCAACTTGCCACACTCGACACTCCTGCCATACTCTACAGCAAACGCGGCATTGTGCTGGTGAAAATAAAGCAATAAACCCGGATAATCATGAAGCTCTCTGTCGTCATCCCGGTCATGAATGAGGTTGAGAACATCAAACCGCTGTTTGCTGCTCTTGCTTCATCGCTTGCCGGCATCGATCACGAGATCGTTCTGGTTGATGATGGTTCTACCGATGGAACAGTAGCTGAAATCCAGGCAAATGCCCCCTCTAACCTGCAACTCGTTGTACTGAACAAAAATTATGGCCAGACAACAGCCATGGCTGCCGGTATTGATCATGCAAAAGGGGACTTGATTGCCACCCTTGACGGTGACCTGCAGAACGACCCTTCGGACATTCCGATGATGATGCGCTACCTTTTTGACAACGATCTCGATGTTGTTGCAGGAAGGCGCGCAGGAAGGCAGGATGGCATGATACTGCGGAAAATCCCCAGCAAGATAGCCAATGCTCTCATCCGGACACTCACCGATGTACACATCCGGGACTATGGATGCACCCTGAAGGTGTTCAAAAAGGATGTTGCAAAAAATCTCGGCCTTTACGGCGAGCTGCACCGGTTTATTCCGGTACTGGTACAGCTCTATGGTGCCAAAATGGCGGAAGTTGATGTCCGTCACCATGCACGGCAGTTCGGCAAATCCAAATACGGAATCGGCCGCACCTTCAAGGTGATGAGCGACCTGCTCTTTATGGTCTTCTTTCAGAAATACAGCCAGAAGCCGATGCACCTGTTCGGTACGCTCGGGTTTTCTTCACTGTTTATCGGTCTGGCTCTGAACCTCTACCTGCTCTTTGTGAAAATCATGGGCGAGAAGATCGGGGGCCGCCCGCTGCTCTCGCTCGGCATCATCATGACCTTTATCGGCATTCAGCTTATTACGACCGGGTTTATAGCAGAGTTCATCATGCGTACCTATTACGAGTCGCAGAACAAGAAACCCTATATCATCAAAAAGATCATTGGCAAACAGTAACGCCCGGCTGAAAAAGCTGCTCAAACCACTTGTTCAGCTTCTTTTTACCTCTCTGGCCCTCTATCTGGTGCTGAAAAAGACCGATATAGCAAAACTGGCCGATATTATCCGCAGTGCAAACCCGTGGTATCTTCTGCTCTCCCTGCTTTTCTTCAATATCTCCAAGATATTCAACGCTATACGCCTGAACCGCTTTTTCAAAGCTATTGATCTTGAGCTCTCCTTCATCTACAACCTCAAGCTCTACTATCTTGGCATGTTCTATAATCTTTTTCTTCCGGGAGGTATAGGAGGGGACGGCTACAAAATTTTTGTACTGAAAAAAAATCACGGCCTTAAAACAATCAATGTCTTTCACGCCGTGCTGTGGGACCGGATCTGCGGAATGGTCGCCCTTGTTTTTCTCTCGATTGCGCTGCTGCTTCCCAGCAGTTATGCCGCACAATTTCCGGAGATGATCCCATGGGCATGGGCCGTGCTTGCAGGAATCTATCCGCTGTCACTCCTACTGAACAGACTCTTCTATAAACAGTTTCTCCCGGTATTCACCATCACCGCCATAGAGTCGATGCTGGTCCAGGTTACCCAGATTGTATCGGCATATTTCATTCTCAAGGCGATCTCGCAAAACGCAAACATTATCGACTACCTGGCCATCTTTCTTATTTCGGCTGTAGCAACCATTCTGCCGATCACCATCGGAGGCGCCGGAGCACGTGAAATAACCTTCTACTACATGCTCAATGCCATACATCTTGCCACAGACAGCGGCATTGCCCTGTCGCTCATTTTCTTTGCCATCTCGGCAATCTCATCGCTTGCGGGAATCCTCGGCAGAATCAGGCATGAAAAAAGTGTGCCTGATCAGATGGAAAAGTGACCGGCTAAAACAGAAACAGCAGAGTACCGCTATAGTCAAAAACAAATTCCGGGCACCTCTATTAATTGTCCAGTGAGAATCCCGAGAACAAGGCGGACGGAGCGCAGAAACCGGAATGTATACGTAGTACATGAGGATTTAGAGCACCGCCCAACGCAGTAATCGGGTTTCGGAACAAATCAATAGAGGTGCCCTTCAGCTCTTCAGTTTGTTGCACAACTCAAGATCCCGCAGCCTTATCTGGATCTGCTCCCGGTTATTCCACACCCTTTTTTCCACCGAATAGATCATAACAAATACCGGACGGGAGCGGGCGCTGAGATCGGTATAGATATCCGGACGATCAAAGCCGATAACCTCAAAAATCCTTCCGCCGCTATCCCTGACACTAAACTTCACATGCCTCTTGCTGAGCAGCCTTGGAGTACCGAAAAGCTGAAGTTCACGGGACATAAAGAGCGGCTCCCTGTTTCCATAGCCTAAAGGTGCAAACTGGGCAAGTACATTGATGAAGTTCGGCGTGATCTCCTCAAGAGGAAGCTGTGCATCGACAGCAAGCGCTTTCTGCTGCTGCTCAAGGGAGAGACGCGCAGCGCAGACCTCATTGAACTTTTTACGGAATCCGGCAAGATTTTCAGGGCGAAGAATAACTCCCGCAGCCTGATGATGGCCTCCAAACTGTTCGAGATACGCACTGCACTCCTGCAGTGCCTCATAGATATTAAATCCCTCAATACTTCTGACCGACCCCTTTATGAGTCCATTCATGCTGCCGAGAATTACGGTCGGGAGATAGTGTTTTTCAAGCATCTTGGATGCCACAATACCAAGGACCCCAAGATGCCATGACTCATCATAGAGCACAATTGAAGAACAATATGATGCAAAATGGCTTTCAACCATCTTTTCCGCCTTGATCATGATGTCACTGTCAATCTCCCGGCGAAGAGCATTCATGCGATCAAGTTCCCCGGCATGGCGGACCGAGTCATCCATTGATTCCGAAACAAGCCACTCCATGGCAAGATGTGCTGAACCCATCCTGCCGGCAGCATTGATACGGGGAGCAATACCGAATGCAATATGAAACATGCCGAGCTCTGAAGAAGCGACCTTCATGAGAGAAAACAGAGCCTTGAACGTGCCTCTCGGTTTTACCCGCATTCTTTTCAATCCCTCACGAACCAGGGTTCGATTTTCCTGTTCCAGTGCAACCATATCAGCCGCAGTAGCTATCGCAACAAAATCAAGATATTTCTGCCAGCTTTCATCATCCGCCCCTGAATTCCCGGCTATAGCCTGAATAAGCTTGAATGCAACACCACAACCGCATAGCTCGCGGAATGGATAGGTCGAACCCGGGACCTTCGGATTCAGAATTGCGTAGGCTGGCGGCAGTTCATCAGGCTCATGATGATCACAGACTATGACATCAATACCAAGCTCACCGCACCGCTTGATCTCCCCGTTAGCACGTATACCGCAATCAACCGTAATGACCAGCAAAACCTGCCGCCCGAGAGCCGTATCAATACCTTCGTCAGATAAACCGTACCCCTCCGTAAACCGGTCATTAATGTACCAGGAGACCTCGGCACCCTGCTCTTTGAGAAAGAGAAAAAGCATCGCTGTTCCGGTTGTACCGTCAACGTCATAATCGCCATAGATCATAATTTTCTCATGCATCCTGACCGCTTGAAGCACACGATCAACCGCCCGCTGCATCTGCTGCATGAGAAAGGGAGAGGGGATATGCTCGATTGATGACCGGAAATAATCCCTGGCAGCATCAAACGTCGTGACACCACGATTGCATAAGGCTCTTGCAACAGGCTGACTGACATTTATCGCTTCAGTTAGAGCCTGAACAGTCTCATCATCAGGAGCAAGTAAATTCCATCGATATCGTTTCATGAAACAGGGATGAGAGTGCTTGCTTTGAAAAAGTGTCAAGGTATATAACACTTCGGCATTTCTTTACAAAAACGGCTCAACGGGCAATTTTACTCTCTATTTGAAAGCGAGACTGAAATTTCTACATTTAAGGTTTAAATGTCGCTGATTAATCCCCTACCACCTAACCATCAGGATGAGTGAGCATGAGCAATTTGATTACCATTGAACGCCATATCCTCGAACAGCAGAAGTACTTCCCCGAAGCACACGGCGAACTTACCGACCTGCTTACGGATGTCGCCTTTGCAGCAAAACTGGTACGAAGAGAGGTTGTCCGTGCCGGACTGGTCGATATTCTCGGGTTTGCAGGAAGCACCAATGTTCAGGGTGAAGAGGTCAAAAAACTTGACTTGTTCGCCAATGAAAAAATCATCTCCGCCATCGGTCAGCACGGCCGGTTTGCCGTCATGGGCTCTGAGGAGAACGAAGGAATCATTATCCCGCCGAAAAACGAGACCGGGAGCTATGCTCTTCTCTTCGATCCGCTCGACGGCTCCTCAAATATTGATGTCAATGTCAGTGTCGGCACCATCTTCTCCATCTATCGGCTCAAAGGGGATGACCCCTGCAAGGCAAGCATCAACGACTGTCTGCAGCATGGATATGAGCAGGTTGCAGCCGGTTACGTTATCTACGGCTCTTCTGTGGTCATGGTCTACACTACCGGCCACGGTGTTCACGGCTTTACCTACGACCCGACAATCGGAGAGTTCCTCCTTTCACACGAAAACATCATCACACCGAAGAGCGGCAAATACTACTCCATCAATGAAGGCTCCTACGCACAGTTCAACGATGGTACAAAAAAATACCTCGACTACATCAAGGAGGAGGATCCTGCAACCAATCGTCCATACAGCACCCGCTACATCGGTTCGCTCGTAGCGGACTTCCACCGCAACCTGCTGACCGGAGGAGTCTTCGTCTATCCGCCAACAACAAAACATCGCAGCGGAAAGCTGAGGCTTATGTATGAAGCCAATCCCCTTGCCTTTATCTGCGAGCAGGCCGGAGGACGGGCAACTGACGGCAGAAACCGTATTCTTGACATTCAGCCGACCTCACTCCATCAGCGCACTCCGCTCTATATCGGCAGTGAAGAGGATGTTATTGTTGCCGAGGAGTTCGAGCAGGGATTGAGGTAAATCGATTATGGATTGCGCATTATGTCATCTCGACTGAAAGGAGAGATCTCTCTCTTGCGTTCGAGATCACAGACCCGGCTCAATTCGGAATCAACATACATGAAAACAAAAAAGTCCTCTTGCGAGGACTTTTTTGTTGATAACCATCGATATTTCCTACACCACACCGCGGTCGTACTCGGGATAAAATATCCGCTCGATGCCGACGGTTTTGCCGGTTGAGTGGTCAAGCGAGAGCAGCACTGCAGCAAAATGGACATCATCTTCGGCGCACTCGTACTTGTGCGGAGTCTGATAGAGCATCCTGTCGGTAGCAGATTTTATCTGCATGCCGATAACCGAGTTGTGCGGCCCGGTCATGCCCGCATCGGAACAGTATCCGGTCCCTTTCGGAAGAATGCGCTCATCAGCCGTCTGCACATGGGTGTGGGTACCGATGACTGCTGAAACCCGGCCGTCAAGATACCATCCGAGCGCTATTTTTTCAGCCGTAGCCTCCGCATGGATGTCAACAAAAATAAAACGGACTTTATCCTTGTGCTGCTCCTTGATCTGCTTCAGCACCCAGTCAGCAGTCCGGAACGGGCAGTCGATCGAGTACATAAAGGTTCTGCCCTGCAGGTTAACAACGGCAATGTCGCCAAGCCCGTCCGGCAGCTTGAAAACACCGTAGCCCTTGCCGTAGGTACCTTTCGGGTAGTTCAGCGGGCGCAGAACCTGTGGGTGCGTTTTAAGGGTGTCGAAAAAGTTGAAGTTGCTCCAGGTATGGTTGCCACCCGTCACAACGTTAACGCCTGCCGCAATCAGTTGATTAAGCGCCTCAAGGCTCATCCCCTTGCCATGATGGGCATTCTCGCCGTTACAGACCACAAAATCGACATCATGCTTTTTGATGAAGTTCTTCAGCCATAAATCAACCATCTTCAATCCCGGAGTACCGACAACATCGCCGATAAACATCACCTTCACCGTTTTCTGTGCCATACCTGATACTGTTCATATTCTATTGCTAAAGCTGACTGTGCTGAATTTACTCATTACGCCCCAAATTGAACAATCTTATTTGACTGCCCTCCGCAAGAGTGAACTTGTTAGCTCCTTCTGGAGGTTCAGATATAAAGTCCGTCTGATAATTCCAACAGTTAACCATGACTACTTCGAGAAAGATTCACAAGGTTTTTAAAAGCAAACCTGTTACCGAAGGTGCCGGTGTCCATCTGAAACGGGCATTCGGTTTCAACGAAGCACCGCTCTTCGACCCGTTTCTGCTGCTTGATGATTTCCGCTCTGATAATCCGGCAGACTATCTGAAAGGGTTTCCGTGGCACCCGCACCGGGGTATTGAAACCATAACCTATGTGCTTGAAGGCAATGTGGAGCATGGCGACAGCATGGGCAACCGGGGGGTGATCACTGCCGGATCGGTGCAATGGATGACTGCCGGAAGCGGCATCATCCATCAGGAGATGCCCTTTGGAGAAGCGAGCGGACGTATGGGAGGTTTTCAGCTCTGGGCAAACCTTCCCGCATCGCAGAAAATGAGTCCGCCGCGATACCGCGACATCACTGCAGAAGATATTCCGAGAGTAGTTCTTGATAACGGTGTGGAGATCAGTATCATCTGTGGCCGAATAGGCAACACAGCAGGGCCGGTCAGAGACATTGCCATTGATCCGGAGTATCTCGACATCACCATTCCGGCAGGCACATCATACAGCCATCCCGTGATCAAAGGTCACACCGCTTTTGCCTATATAATTGCAGGAAAAGGTGTTTTCGGTCATCAGGAGGAGTCGTTATCTCCTGGAGCCGGAGAGCTTTCCGGAAATGAAACACTGATACAGTTCAGCGATGGCGACACCGTTACCGTTACAACAGAAGCGGAGCCTGTACGATTTCTGCTCATCTCGGGCAAACCGCTCAACGAGCCAGTTGCCTGGTACGGCCCCATCGTGATGAACACCGATACCGAACTCCGTCAGGCTTTCGAAGAGTATCAGAACGGAACATTCCTGAAACACATGACAACGTAAGCGATAAAGGAGACTCTAAAAACTCTCTATGTCGGATAACTGAGTCGAAAGATAGCGCTCCCCTGAATCCGGAAGAATCGTAACAATTTTTTTTCCCCGGTTCTCTTCTCTTCGGGCAATCTGAATAGCCGCCCACACAGCCGCACCCGATGAGATACCTACCAGTATCCCCTCCTTGCGGCTTACCGTTTGGGCTGTCTCAAATGCAGCTTCATTGGTCACCCTGACAATCTCGTCAATAATGTTACGATTCAGCACTTTCGGAATGAAACCCGCCCCAATCCCCTGTATCCGGTGAGGGCCCGGCCTGCCGCCGGAAAGAACAGGGGAAGCATCAGGTTCAACAGCAATAGCTTTGAAACCCGGCTTGCGTGCCTTTATGATTTCCGCAACACCCGTAATTGTTCCTCCGGTACCCACTCCCGAAACGAGAAAATCGACATCACCTGCCGTATCCGCCCATATCTCCTCTGCCGTTGTCTCGCGGTGCACCTGGGGATTCGCCGGATTCTCGAACTGCAGCGGGATGTAACTTCCCGCTATCTGCCGCTGTAACTCCTTTGCTTTATTGACTGCTCCATTCATCCCCTCGGTTCCGGGAGTCAGCACCAGTTCAGCCCCCAGCATTTTAATGAGCTTACGCCGCTCAATTGACATCGTCTCCGGCATCGTCAGGATCAGACGGTAGTTCCGTTCGGCAGCGGCAAATGCCAGACCGATACCCGTATTGCCGGAGGTCGGTTCAATGATCGTTCCGCCGGGTTTCAGTTTTCCGGACCATTCAGCCTCACGAATCATGGCAATACCGATACGGCATTTCACACTGTTCAGGGGATTGAATGACTCGACTTTCCCGAGAATTATCCCCGGCAATCCATCGGAAATTTTTCCGAGACGAACAAGAGGTGTATTGCCGACTGCGGATGTAATGGTATCGTATATTTTACCTCTGAACCGATTTGATTCTGACATATTGTTACTGTTCTGATTCCTGGTTTATTAAATCGAATACTCGCTTTCGTTATCGATATCATATTTCAGGAGTCGGCTGATACGCTCCTGGATATCGGCCAACTCAGGATGATCGCGCCTGCGCGGCCTTGGCACATCAATAGTGAACCGGTTTCTTATCGTACCGGGTGAAGGAGAAAATATGATAATCTCGTCCGAAAGATAGGCCGCTTCAGCAACATCGTGTGTAACGATAACGATGGTAATGCCTGAAGAGTCCAGGAGTTTCAGCAGATCATCCTGCAAACGCTCCCTTGTCAGCAGGTCAACAGCAGCAAATGGCTCATCCATCAAAATCGCCTTCGGCTCAACCGAAAGAGCGCGGGCAAAAGCAAGGCGCTGCCGCATGCCGCCAGAAAGCTGCGAAGGATATTTATGTAACGAAGCGCCAAGACCAACCTTGTTGAGATAAAAAAGCGCCTGTTTCTCCCTCTCTGCACGGCGCAATCCTCGCAATTTGAGCGTGAAGGTTACATTCTGCAACACTGTCATCCATGGAAAGACCGCATAATCCTGAAAGATCATGGCAATATCGTGCTTGGGCCGATCCCGAAAGAGGTCATTGGCAAGCGGAGAGAGAAAACGGTATCTTTTCCGGTAAGCATCCATCTCTGCACGAGTCGACGGCAGGGGCTCAAGAACCCGAACCCCATCAATGAAAACCTCCCCTTCAGACGGGGCCTGCAATCCGGCCAATATTTCAAGAAATGTAGATTTTCCGCACCCGGAAGGTCCAAGCAGGGTAATAATTTTCCCTTTCTCAATAGAGAGCGTAACCGACAAACAGGCGGTGAGCCCCTCGGCAATGCCCTCTTTGTTCACGATTGAAAAAAACTTGCTGATACGTCGTGCTTCTATCATCTCCCCACCTTCCATAACGCGAGTTTCAACTCTGCGAATTTTAAGATTTCAATTGAAAACCAGCCGATCATTCCAAGCACCAGCATACAGACCACCATGGCAGGTATCTGGAAAAAATCTTTTGCCTCCACCAGCAAATAACCGATACCACTCCTTCCACCATACATTTCAGCAATAACAAGCATCACAAGAGCTATGGCTACGCCGGTTTTTACGCTCATGATGATGGCTCCGAGTGCATTCCAGAAATAGATATTGCAGATAAGCGTCAACTCACTTGCTCCGAAAACCCTTGCCGAAGAGAGATAACGGGGATCCGTATCCTTTATTGCCTGATAGGTATTGAAGAGAATCGGATAAAATGCCCCGAGAAATATCAGGTAGATCTGCATGGGAAGACCGATGCCAAAAATAATAATGGTGAGCGGAACCCAGGCAGGGGGCGGTATTGGGGCAAGAATCTGAAACAAAGGCAGAGTGTGCTTGCGTATGGGAAGATTCCACCCCATGAATATCCCTATCGGAATAGCAGTAAACACAGCAATCAAAAGACCGGCAAGAAATTTGCCGAGACTGTAGAGAATGTGGAGCAACAAACCCTTGTTGATCACCATATCCCGGAATGCAAGAGCCACATCGCTCAGGGTAGGCGCCAGAGTGCGCGGAAGGATATCAAACCGCGGAATCACCTCCCAGAGGAGAAGCAGCGGAATGAGCACTTTGATGAACTCACGGGAAAAGAGACTTCCGAACGAGTTTCTCAAAAAAAGCCCCGCCCCTCTTGTCAGTCGGCCAAACCCTTTTGATCCATATTGCTGCTCAACCTGCATGATAATTCATCTGTAATTTATTGATGGCTGACGGTAAAGGCACCTCTATTTATGGTGATCAGTCCCTGAATGCTGCGAAAAAAGTGACAGCAATTGATTGTCAGCCAACTCAAAAGAGGCAAGGGGAAGATCAGCAAAGAGCGTTTCAGGAACATGTTCTGCTCTCGAAAGCGCCGCTCTTAATACGGAAGGGTTCAATGCCGCCGATCCGGTTAAAATCTCCACAAGCGCACGATTGCGGGTCTGTTCTTTTTTCTGCGCAAGCAAAACAAACTCAAGCTGATCAATAACGGGCGGGCAGCACTCGTTACCGGGCTCCATGTCCCATTTCTGAAAAAGAATATTGTGTCCATCACTTATGGCAATCACTGATTTTGATCCTTTGACAATTGCGCCGTGAATCTTTCCCGCATCAAGGGCCGGAATGATTGCGTCCGATGGTAAAAATTGATAATTGACCTGCTTCAGTTGAACCGGATACTTGCTGACAGCCGTCGTGAACTCTTCCAGCAAAGCAGGATTATCAGATGGCACACCAATATGATGTCCGTTTATATCCTGCAACCTGAGAGATGATCCTTTTTTCGTAATGACGGTAACACCATAGGGAAAGGTTACTTTTCCCAACACTACAAGGTTGTCAAAGCCGCTTAATCGGGAAAGCTCAAGAGCTTTTTCCGGCTCAATAAAACCGGCATGGATAGTTCCAGAGAGCAAGGCATAGCCTACATCAGCCGAAGAGTTGAACTTTGCCGCTGTAAACGCTTCCCTGCCTTCATCCCCTTCATCTGCTGCATATAAAAACGCAAGCAGCGGGCTGCCGTTATGGCCAATAATGGCTTTCGGGGAAAAGAGTTTCCGTGTTGATTGAAAAGCAAAAACGACACAAAGAATAACCAGCAACAATGTTACCACTGATAACGGTAAAGCCCATCGGCTTAAACTGTTCTGCTCTTTAGAGTTTACCACAATCACTCTTGTTTCAGTTAAAAAAAGCCCCGCCGGAATTCATGGCCCGGCAGGGCTGAGATTCAAAAAAACCATTATCTGCAACTACCTCCAGGTAATGCCGCGGAACTCTTCTGCATAGAGGCGATTTCCCGGATTTTCCCGGATATTCTGAAGCTCGATCAGTTCATTGCCGAGCAGAAACAGACCGGGCTGATCGATAGTGGTGCGGAATTTCAGTCTGTGGTTTCCATACTTTATAGCCTCAACAGGTGCACCGGTGTATTTCACCGCTATATCGACAATATTCGGAGCAACAGGATTTGACAGAATAAGTGCATTGGCTTCCCCTATCGCCCTGATAAAGGTTTTAAGCTCTTTTGCATTGCTTTTCAGAAAGGTATTCCGGGCATTGATTGTACGGCATGGAATGTTTTCAGCCGCATCCTTGAAGAGCACCTTGTACCCTTTCAACTCCGCAATACTGGCCTGTGGTTCTTCAAGAATGGCACCATCAACCTGCCTTGCTTCAAGTGCTGCAAGTGCCGGGCCTCCGGCCAGTTTCTGAAGATTGAACTGGCCACCGTTTTTTCTTGCCGCAACCGTCAATGCAATGACCGATTCGCATGTAGGTGAAATACCGGCAATATTCTTGCCCTTCAGATCTGAAAGACGGGTAATCGGAGAATCCTTTGGCACAAGCAGTACCGAGGTGCAGGGCTTCTTCACCTGGGAGATGATCTTGATCGGCGCACCATTGGCAATAGCAGCAATAGCAACTGTCGGGCATGACCAGAAAACATCAGCCTGTCCGGATACCACAAGATCTCTTGCGGCTGCCAGATCAGCAACCGGCACGATGGAGACGTCCAGCTTGTGCTTTTTGAAAATCCCCAACTCCTGAGCCACATAGAGGTTGAGGTGATGGGTTGTTTTCGCATCCGCCACAACTATTTTTGCCGGTGCACTGATCGCAGCCTGCTGGCTGGCTATCAACGACAACAGGCCCAATAACAATGCAGCAGGTCTTTTAAGGCTTTTTTTCATTTGCATGGATCATCTTCTGTTTTGTTATAAAAAACTCCATAAACCCAATTAACTTCTGTTGTGAAGTTTGTTAATATTCACTGCACAGGCAATCGCATCTTTACGTTATGACTCGTACCGCAAATGCGGTATTCGAAATACCGCAAGGAGATAAACACGCTATATCCACGTTTACCAATGATCATATAGGGCTGAGATGCACTCCGGAGAGCCGGATTTGAATGTAAAACCGATACTCACATGCCAAAAAGAGTCATGAGAGGATTAATCGCAGTCGCACTGCTCTTCATCCTCTTCGCGGGAGCGCTTGTCCTTCCGGAAAAGGTGTCACCGCAGGCTTATCGGGCAGCCCTTCGTGCTCTGCAATCATACCGGTCACTCCATCCTGAAGAGAACCCCCGTTATCTTGCTGTGGTCGATTACTCGAAGCCCTCTTACCTGAAACGGATGGCTCTTGTTGAGCTGAAAACCGGCAAGCAATCGTTTTACCGGGTGGCACACGGAAAAAACTCCGGAGAGCTCTACGCTCTCAGGTTTTCCGACACTCCGGAGTCAAATATGAGCAGTCTCGGACTGTTCAGGGCTCTTGAAACATACAGCGGAGATCATGGGAAGGCGCTCCGTCTTGATGGGCTTGACAGCACCATGAACGGCAATGCATTCATGCGCGATATTGTGCTGCACTCGGCCGGTTATGTCTCTTTGTTCACCATCATTGAAAACCTTCTGACCTTCAACGGCCCGAGAATCGGCCGGAGCAACGGCTGCTTTGTGGTTGCAAGCGGAGATATTGACGAGGTAGCCGAAAAGCTCTCTGATGACGGGTTTATTTATGCATGGAGAGAAGAGCGGAAAAGAGAATAAAAGCAGAAAGCCCGGAAAAACCGGGCTTTCTGCTTTATGACTGAAGAAACAACTCAATGCATCAAAGTGCGTCAATGATCGCGTTCAGCGTTGCGCTCGGACGCATCGCTTTTTCGGTCTTTGCGTCATCCACATGGTAGTAGCCGCCCATATCGACCGGGCTACCCTGTGCTGCAATCAGCTCCTCATTGATTTTTGCCTCACTGCCGGAAAGCTGTGCTGCGGCCTTTGCAAAACGGGCCTGAAGCTCAGCATCCTTCTTCTGTGCGGCAAGAGCCTCTGCCCAGTAGAGCGCAAGGTAGAAGTGGCTGCCCCGGTTATCGATCTGGCCGACCTTGCGGGCAGGTGACTTGTCGTTATCGAGGAACTTTCCGATTGCCTGATCAAGCGTTTCAGCCAGAACCTGCGCTTTGTCATTGCTGAATGCCTGGGCAAGGTGCTCAAGCGAAGCGGCAAGGGCTGAGAATTCGCCAAGCGAATCCCATCTGAGGTAACCCTCTTTCTGGAACTGCTGAACATGCTTCGGGGCAGAACCACCGGCGCCGGTCTCGAACAGTCCGCCACCATTCATAAGCGGAACAACCGAGAGCATCTTTGCACTGGTACCGAGTTCGATAATCGGGAAGAGGTCGGTAAGGTAGTCGCGAAGGACGTTGCCGGTAACCGAGATGGTATCCTTTCCTGCCCTGATACGCTCAAGAGAGACGCCCATGGCTTCAACAGGGGTAAGAATACGGATATCAAGACCGGTCGTATCGTGCTCCTTGAGATATTTTGTAACCTTTTTAATGATCTCTGCATTATGAGCACGCTTGCTGTCGAGCCAGAAAAGAGCAGGCGCTCCGGTGATCCTTGCCCGGTTGACTGCAAGTTTTACCCAGTCACGAACCGGAGCATCCTTTGCCTGGCACATTCTGAAAATGTCGCCTGTTTCAACCTTCTGCTCAAGTACGGTCGCGCCTGAGGCGTTGACAACCCTGATCGTTCCTTCTGCAGGAGCCATAAACGTTTTATTATGAGAACCGTACTCCTCTGCCTGCTGGGCCATAAGACCGACATTCGGAACACTGCCGATGGTGGAGGGATTAAATGCACCGTGTTTTTTACAATCTTCGATAATCGCCTGGTACATGGTTGCATAACAACGGTCAGGAATCATCGCCTTGGTATCGTGCAGCTTACCATCAGGTCCCCACATCTTGCCAGAGTCACGCACAACAACCGGCATGGATGCATCGACAATGATGTCATTGGGTACATGAAGATTGGTAATACCTTTATCTGAATCAACCATCGCCAGTGCAGGGCGGGTGGCATACACAGCCTGTATGTCCGCTTCGATCTCTGCTCTCTGTGTGTCAGGAAGCTTCTGGATCTTGGCATAGAGATCGCCAAGTCCATTATTGACATTTACACCGAGCTCCTTGATAACGGCGGCATGCTTGTCAAAAACATCCTTGTAGAACACCGTTACGGCATGGCCGAACATGACCGGATCCGAAACCTTCATCATGGTGGCTTTCAGATGCAGCGACAGAAGAATACCTTTCTGTTTTGCATCGGCAATCTGATCGGCATAAAAAGCGCGAAGTGAGCGGACATTCATAACCGAGGCATCAATGATCTCACCGGCAAGCAGCGGTGTGCTCTCTTTGAGAACCGTAACCTTGCCGTCAGCGCCGACAAACTCTATCCTGACATTGTCTGCCTTCTCCATTGTAACGGACTTCTCGCTGCCATAGAAATCACCGGCACTCATGCAGGCAACATGTGATTTGGAATCACTGCTCCATGCTCCCATTTTATGCGGATTCTTTTTGGCATACTCCTTGACTGAAAGCGGAGCACGTCGGTCAGAGTTTCCTTCGCGAAGTACCGGGTTCACTGCGCTTCCAAGCACCTTGGCATAGCGGGCCTGAATCTCTTTCTCGCCGACATTTGCAGGTGCTTCAGGATAATCGGGAACATTGTAACCCTGGCTCTGAAGCTCCTTGATTGCAGCTTTCAACTGGGGAATTGATGCGCTGATATTCGGCAGCTTGATAATGTTGGCCTCAGGCGCCAGTGCAAGTTCACCCAGTTCGGCAAGATAATCCGGAATTTTCTGGTCAGGAGTGAGATTGTCAGGGAAGTTTGCAAGAATCCTTCCGGCAAGAGAGATGTCTTTGGCTTCAACGTCTACACCTGTACCCTTGGCAAATGCCTTGATGATTGGAAGAAGGGAGTAGGTCGCAAGAGCCGGAGCCTCATCAATTTTGGTGTAAATAATTTTTGTTGTTTTTGCCATCTCGGTTGTCGTTTTAAGTATTTGAAGAGAGTTGATTAAGGATAATTGAGAAAAAAACCATAACAATCGACCCGAACCGGACAGAAACCGGAAAAGGCGAATGCAACAATGTTTACTTGTGTAAGCTCCGAAAAGAGAAACATGACACAGCTTGAGATACCGGCTTGATTGCCGGGTGCCGGTCAGGTAGAGGAGCGTAATCCTGATTTAAACCGGAAATATCCCGATTTCCCTTGTAAGCTGTACTGTAAATACGGTAATGTCGGCGTTGAAATAGCTGCTGCCCTGTAATTTACCTTTCAGTGCAGCAACATAACGAGGCGATAAGACCGGAGAGAGCAAAGTCCGGTTCCTCTTCGTTATGCAATACCTGTTGATGCAGGCATAAAAAGACCGCCGTCCACACCACTTGTCCGGGACGGCGGATCATATACCCTTGCAGGAGTATAGTCATCCAGACCTACACGGGCGGCAAGCTCCTTGTCATTGAGGACTTCATGAGCAAGCTTGATCATCGGAATAGTTGCCCCCATGGAGCTGTACCCGCCATCATGGAAAAGGTTCTGCATGGTTACCTTTCGTGAAAGGTCACTCAGGATGGTCATGGCGTACTCTGCACACTCTTCGGCAGAGGCATTCCCCAATGGAGACATGAGATCGCTGTATTCATACATTTTCTCAAACCCCGGAATACCGCTTCCTGCCTTCGTATATGTTGGACTTTGTGAGATCGTATTGATACGGATGGCCCGCTTTGCAAGCCGTGGTCCATAACTGCGAACAATGGATTCAAGCAGCGATTTCGCATCTCCCATATCGGAATAGGTCCAGTAGTTCCGCTGTGATGCTATATAGGAAAGTGCAAGAATACTTGCTCCGTCATTCACTGCTCCGGTCTTCAATGCATAGGAAACAAGCCTGTGCAGCGAGAGACCTGAAACGTCGAGCGTTCTCATGAACCACTCGTAATTAAGCTCTTCATAGGGAAGCTGCTTGCGGATATTCTGCGACATGCCGATAGAGTGAACGATAAAATCCACCGACCCGAATTTCTCTTTCAGCTCAATGAAACAGTTTTCAACATCTTCATTTTTTGATGCGTCACAAACTAATACCGGAGCGTTGCCGCAAATGGCCGAGAGCTCTTCGATATTACCGAAACGCAATGCGGTCGCAACATTGGAAATTGCGATCTGGGCACCTTCCTTGTGGGCATGAACCGCAATCTGCCAGCCGATACTGCTTTCATCAAGCGGACCGAAAACAATGCCTTTCTTTCCTTTCAACAAACCATAGTGCGCTTTCTCGGACATGATATAAGCTGATTCTTTAACAAAGATTTGGGGTAAATTCCCGTTAACTCAACATTTTAAACATTTAAGATACAAGATTCCCTCGAAAACTTAAACTGTTTCCCCTGAATTTTTCATGACTCAAAAAAGGGATGAGCCGCTATATCTTCAATCGCCTCATGGAGCGGAGCTTGTCAAGCATATTTTTATTGACATTCAGCTCGGCATCCTCCTGCTCGGAAGGCTGCTCCTTGAAGATGACACGTAAAAGATTATCCTCCCGAAGATACTCCTCCATCTCAAGACTGTAAAGCGCTCTTGGAAGGGTAATAATCCTCTGGGCCCGGTCAACAGTCACCACAATATCAGTACCCATCCGCTCAACGCTGACATCTTCAGCATCCTTGAGAAAAGGAATTCTGATACAGAGAATTTCACGCTGATCTTCGGTTGCCGGATTTTTCTTGCTCTCTATCCAGAAGTTCTTGCCGGAATAGAAAATCTTGTCAGGCACCTGCTCACCGAAGACCAGCTTGCTGATCTCGTAGAGGGCATCGGCACCGATCGGCTCGGTCCTCTGAAGCTGACAGCGGAAAACGGGAGTAGGATAGAAGGAGTTGTCGATCTCCATCAGGTATTTGCTGTGCAGATCAGCCCAGAATTCAAAATATTCGCCAACAGTTTTTGATGTCGGAAGAATCTTGTTGATCACGATACCGTCAACATTGATCCCGTAGAGATGCACAAAGGTATAGGCCCGTTTGGTCTCAAGAATGGAGAGCTTCTCAGGATTGAGTACCAGCCGGAAGCTGACCTCGGGACTGAGGATAAATTTATTGATATCCTCCATCTGCTTGAGCAGCACATTGACCTCGTTGAAAAAATCATCATCGGGTATGGAGTTTCCGCTCAACGGGCGGGCCAGTGAAGACATGCTTTTATAGAGCTTGAAAAACTGCTTGCCCATGTTTCCGCCAATAATGATCTCCGGATAGGCAAGCAGACGAAGGGTGTTGCCGGTAGGCGAAGTATCAAGCACAATGGCATCCCATCTGCCCGACTGCGCTTCATCAAGCAGGCGGCTCAAGGCAAAAATCTCGTCGAGACCGGGCTGGGTAGTCAGCTCGGTAGCCATTCCGCTGTCAATCCCCTTGTTTTTATAGGAAGTCGAGACAAATTTCTGAAAGCCGGACATGTGCTTTTTAAGCTCATAGACCGTATCAACCTCAAGACCGTAGAGGTTGTTCTCGATTTTCTGCGGGTCGTTGCGACTGATCTTGACATCAAAAACATCCGAAAGTGAGTGCGCCGGATCACTCGACATGATCAGCACTTTCTTGTTCTGCCGGGCCAATGAAACTGCTGTAGATGATGAAACCGTGGTTTTTCCAGTCCCCCCTTTTCCCGAGTAGATGATAATTCTGGGCAGTGACTGGCTTTCTGTTAAATCCCTCGACAACATAAAAACTCCCCTGTTAAAGGTCTGATAAACCTGATAGTGATTCCCTCTGTTTGAAGGAACAGATCAATGTGAGGCAAAGTACCACTTTTCCCCTGCTTAGAGAAACACTATCTTTTTGCGGAGTGCATGATCAAGTTGAACCATAAACTCCTCATGCTCTATTTCAACTGCGCCAAGTTTTCTGAGATGAGGATTCATGATCTGGGCGTCAAGCAGGAGATATCCCTTCATTCTCAAATGATAAACGAGGCGATCAAATGCTACCCGGGAGGCATAGGAGCGAAGGGAAAACATCGACTCCCCGAAAAATGCGCCGCCAATGGCAAGCCCGTAGAGTCCGCCGACCAGTTCACCCTGATACCGGCTTTCAACACTGTGTGCCAGCCCAAGCCGGTAAAGCTTGCGGTATACCTCAATAATCTCAGTGGAGATCCAGGTTTCCGGGTCGTTTTTTCTTGGCGCTGCACACCCGCTGATCACTCCGTCGAAATCACGATCAAATATCACACTGAACTTATTTTTTCTCAGGAGGCGCTGAACATCACGAGAAGGGCGGTAGGCTTCAAGAGAAAAGAGTGCCCTTTTGTGAGGCCGGCACCAGTATGTTTTACCATCATCCGGATCAGCCATGGGGAAAAAGCCCTGGCGGTAGGCCTGAAGCAGTTCGTCGATGCGAATCATCGTTGCTGATTCACTTCGGTTAATGAAACTTCAGAAGCACTTCATCGGGCATCCTTTTGGGAACATGATGAACTCCGTAGCGGTCACGGTAGTATCGAACAGATTCCGGATCGGTCATCTGATCAATGACAACGGTCTCCTGAGGCTTGCCGAGAGCAAGCACCATCAGAATGGAAAAACGTTCAGGAATCTTCAGCAGCTCCATTATACGGTTACGATCAAGAGCAGCAATGATGCAGCCGCCGAGCCCGGACGCTGCAGCGCCAAGCAGAATGGTTTGAGCAGCGATACCGCTGTCGGGGCCAAAATCCTGACTGATCTCCTTGTCACCAAGCATGACGATATATGCCGCCGGACGCTCGCCCTCTGCAGGGCCTGGCCAGTCGGCAAGATAGCCCGCCCAGGAGAGCGAAGGGTAAAGCAAGGCCGCGGTTTCAGGATCACATACCGGTATAAATTTCAGCGGCTGAAGGTTTTTTGCTGAAGGCGTGTAGCATGCAAGCTCAACAAGATCCCGAACCACCTGTTCGGAAACCGGATAACTGCCATCAAATCTTCTGTAGCTGCGGCTGTTGGTTACAAGCTCCCTGAATTGCATCATGGGCACCAAATATTAATTTGTTACGCGATTCGATTGCTTCGTTGGGCGGTGCTCAAAATCCTCAAGTACTCCGTTGTACATTCCGGTTTCTGCGCTGCCTCGCACTCAAACCGCTCAAGACAATTAATAGAGTTGCCTTCATAAGTTCAGTGTGAAAAATTTCCACTCCATGAGGCAGCAGCATATTTCGGCAGCTCCTCCCAATGGCCGCTGCCTATCCATTCAGCAATAAAGTCCACTGATTTTGCATAACGAAGCGGCTCCCGGCATGGCCGCTGCAGCCAGTCGGCAAGCACAGCTCCATCAAGATCGTGCATTGCCATACCATAACCAAGCTCCTCCATGGCAAGGGCATTGGACTCCTGTTCGATCTGGCCGTCAAGCGGTCGGAGCAGGAGCTTTTTGCCGAGGTGAAGCGCCTCGCCCGGAAGCTCAAAACCGGCATTGCAAACCACACCGTCACATTCAAGCAGGTCATCCAGAAAGCCCGATCGGGAGTATGTCCTGAAATGCAGATGACCGTCATCCCGGTCTTCACTCACCTTGCCGTATATGTAAAACTCGAACTGGTCAAAAGGAGTCATCAACACGGTAATATCCTCAATCTCCTCAAAAGGAAGATAGACAAGAACTTTACCCTTGATGACAAGCTTTGCATTTTTCTCATAAAGCGAGGGGGGGATCACCGGAGGAAAAATGGGCTGGTTGAAATGGTGCCAGTGAAGGCCTGCATTATAGCGGGCAGGAGCAAAATTCATCAGAATAAACTTCGCAAGAATATTGCCTTGAGCCAGCGGAATATCATAACCGAAAGCGTACTGGTGACCGAATCCCATGGAGGGAATATTTCTCACTCTTGCCGCCATCGAGGTTACCGGATCAAAATCGGTGATGACCAGTTCCGTACCGGCGGTATCGAGCAGTGCGACATCAGCCATCAATCGAGCAAGATCAAGCTGAATCATGGTATCGATATAGCTCATTTTTCCCTTATGCGAAACCAGCGTCATGCCCTTCATCACCCTGAAGGGCTCGAATATCTCGACCTCCTTCAGCTCTTCGGCTTTTCTGCCGCTGATAATGACATCAACATCATGACCATCCTCCCTGAGCTTTCGCACAAGCTCCCGGCTGCGGCTGATATGGCCGTTTCCGGTTCCCTGGACACCGAAAAGTATCTTCATACGACTGAATATTTATAAAGGGTGCGATCCCGTTTTAACAAGGAGTTACTATTGAATTTTGAGATTCGCATACTGAACCATCAGTGTTTTTTCCCCGGCACTGCGAAAACTGATCCTGACTTTCTGCTTTGCCCCTGTCCCCTGAACATCAAGCACGGTTCCGGGCCCGAAAACCGCATGATGTACCGAGATACCTGAACGAAGTCCCGAACGTGCAAGCTTCGGTTTGTCAAAGGAGCTCGACTGAGTGGCTACAGGAGTTGTCTGCTTCTGCGGGTATCCTCTTGAAAACGAAGGTTCAGTGGAGACCGGCGCATCCCGGAGCGGACGATCCGAAAGAAAAAACCCGCCCTCTGTCTGAACAATAGAGGAGTCGATTTCACTGATAAACACCGATTTCAGACAGTGCTGCGGCTGACCGTAGTGATAGCGACTCTGTGCCCAGGAAAGAAATATCTTCTCCTGAGCTCTGGTAACAGCAACATAAAAAAGTCTGCGCTCCTCCTCAAGCTCTTCGGGTTCCTGGCCGTGAAGGGGAAAGAGCCGCTCCTCAAGACCGGTAACAAAGACAACCGGAAACTCAAGACCTTTGGCGGCATGCACCGTCATCAGAGAGACATAGTTATCCGAATCCTGCGTCTCTTCGTAATCGGAGGCAAGCGATATATTCTCAAGAAAATCTCCAAGTGAGCCTGCATCAGGATTATGATCCGAAAAGTCCCTTGCCATGGAGAGCAGCTCCTGAAGGTTTTCATGACGCGCTAGCGATTCAGGGGTATTTTCAGCCTGAAGCAGCAGCGGAATGGAGGTAAGTGTAAAGAGCTCCGACAGAACATTGTAGACCGTCCCGTTATCGGCAATCTCTTTAAGCGACTCGATAACCGTACTGAATGAAGTGAGCGCCGTCACAAGACGCGCCTGAAAGCCCCCCTCTTCAGCTTTCCGGATTGCTTCATAGAGGCTTACGCCCTCTCTTTCGGCAAAATCCTTGAGCTTGCCGATACTGACATCCCCGATTTTGCGGGGAGGAAAATTGATGATCCGCAACAGTGATTCGCTGTCGCGCTCGTTCAGGATAAAACGGAGATAGGCTACCGCATCCTTGATCTCACGCCTCTTGTAGAAAGAGACACTGCCGAAAATCCTGTAGGGAATCCTGCTCTGGCGCATAACATCCTCAAGCACCCTCGACTGGGCATTGGTGCGGTAAAACACGGCAAAGCTTCTGAACTCATAGCCCTGTTTCATGCGCATTGAGCGGATATGGTCGCCAACTTTTTCGGCTTCATTGCGCTCATTATATGCTTCAAGAAGTGTCAGCGGATCGCCCTCGCTGCGATGTGAAATCAGCTCCTTTTTAATCTGCCGCTGGTTGCGGCTGATAATGCTGTTGGCCGCCTTGAGAATATTGCCCGTACTGCGATAGTTCTCAACCAGCTTGAAGGTCAGGGCATCATGATAGTCATCCTGAAAGTTCAGAATGTTGGAAATATCGGCTCCGCGCCATGAGTAGATTGACTGCGCGTCATCACCAACAACAAAAATATTGCGGTGACGGGCCCCGAGCATCTTTGCAACAAGGTACTGGGCCTTGTTGGTATCCTGATACTCATCAATCATGATATAACGGAAGGCGTCCTGCAGCTCTTCGAGTACGTCGGGATGCTCGTTGAAGAGTTCAATCGGCTTGATGAGCAGGTCATCAAAATCAAGGGCATTGTTCTCCTTGAGCTTCCTTGTATAGAGTTCGTAGACCTGCGCAGCTTTCTGCTGGTTATAATCTCCGGCATTCCGGTGAAATTCAGCTGGAAGAATAAACCCGTTTTTTGCCCGGCTGATCATGCTCTGAATCGTGTTTACAGGAACAGATTCGTGGGAGATATTCAGTTCGGTCATGGCCTGGCGGATCAGGCTCTTGCTGTCGTCACTGTCAAAAATCGAAAAGTTCCGGTCATAACCGATCAGATGAATATAGGTGCGGAGCAGACGGGCAAAAATCGAATGAAACGTCCCGATCCACAAGCCGCTGGAGCTTCCGGCATGGAGCAGCGTATCAACACGATGACGCATCTCCCCTGCTGCCTTGTTGGTAAAGGTAAGCGCAAGAATATTATTGGGGGAAACCCCTTCATTGCTGACAAGATATGCAATACGGTAGGTGATCACCCTTGTTTTTCCGGAACCCGCACCGGCAAGAACCATAACCGGCCCTTCGGTCGCGCTTACGGCATTGCGCTGAACCTCATTGAGATCATGTAAAAAATCCGTCAAAACGTATGAACACCTGTTAACCAAGTTATAGCGCGCCCTTCTTCAGGCCGGAATATAGGCCTCGAAAAAGATGATCAACACTGAAATCTCCAGTTGAATTTCGTATAACTTTACCCTTTTTACAAGCATCAACAAAACAAATCATCATCCATTGCTCCCTCCATACAAAAAGGGGGTATCCCTTTTGAAATTGCAGCCATAAGTACGTATCCCGAACTGCCTGCCGATGCAGGCCGGATGATGTTTTTTGACTGTAAAGAGAGCTGATCACACCTATTATTGCGTTCAGAGTTGCTATATTGGAAACAAACCATTACCCACCAATAACTTCCGTTCCATGTTCCCTCTCGTATACGAAATCAATACAAGAATCTGGCTAAAAAAACTCAGCAAAACCCATAACCGTTCTGTAACCCTCGGAACTGTTCCCGATGAAGAGTTCGACTTCTTTTCTGCATCGGGTTTTGACATGGTCTGGCTGATGGGGGTATGGCAACCCAGTCAGTACAGCAAGGCAATTGCAACTGCACATCCCTGCCTGCGCACCACGTTTCTGGAGCACCTTGTAACTGTTCACCCCGAGGATATAGCATCTTCACCCTATGCCATCCCCTCATACACCGTCAATGAAACCCTCGGGGGAAAAGATGCACTTATCCTCTTTCGCGACAAACTGAACCGGCGCGGCATAAAGCTCATGCTCGATTTTGTTCCGAACCATCTTTCACTCGACAACGAATGGCTCCCGGAACACCCTGAATTTTTCATTCCGGTATCCACCGATGAGATGCGCCATGACCCTGAATCCGGATTTGAATACGCCCGGGACCAATACCTTGCCTATGGCAAAGACCCCTACTTTCCACCCTGGACCGACACCCTTCAGCTCAATTACGCCAGCAAGGCAACGCAGAGCATGATGACCGAAAACCTTTTCAAAATCAGCGAACTCTGCGACGGCGTCAGATGCGATATGGCCATGCTGATTCTGAAAAACGTGTTCAATAAAACCTGGAGCAGTCTAAGCGGAGCAATGCAGGAGGAGTTCTGGTCTGATGCCATTGCAGCGGTTAAACAGCGCCACCCCGACTTTCTTTTTCTCGCAGAATCATACTGGAGCAAGGAGTGGGAGCTCCAGCAGCAGGGATTTGACTACGCCTACGACAAGCCCTTTTATGACTTTATCACCAGTGCACCGGTAAATACGGAAAAACTTGCCGGACATCTTGGTGCCGAATGGGGGTACCAGAAAAAACTCTGCCGGTTCATTGAAAACCATGATGAACCAAGAGCAGCAGGCAGAATAGGCCTGAACAACAAAGCCGCGGCGATGGTTCTCTTCGCAACTCCGGGTATGCATCTCCTGCATCAGGATCAGATGGAGGGGTATCGTCAGAAGATCCCGGTACAGCTTGTCCGGCAGGCTCCTGAACCCGAAAACCGGGCACTTGCAGCATTGTATAAAAAACTTTTTGCCCTGCAGAAAACACCGCTCTTTCAGGAAGGGGGTATTGAACGGCTTGACCTGAATCTGGCAAACAACTCACACTGTCTCGGATTTCACCGCTTTACAGCCGGGGAGCATGCCTTCATTCTGGCCAATTTCAATGCCACCGGTATAGCTCTTGAGTTCCGGCATCCTTCGATTGAGGGAATCACCATCGATATGCTGAACATACTCAGCACCACAACCGAAAATAAATCGAGTGGCATTCATGGTGCTGACCACTCCATTCGCGTTCATCTCTCTCCTCATGAAGCGGTGGTCATATCCTTCCGGAAAGCGCTATGAACAACAACAACAATGAAGGGGTTCGTCCTATGCAATTCACAACCGTCACCATCAAGACCCGAACCGTCAAACCGGTAGAGATCATCGATATCTCCGCCGAAGTTGCCGCTGCACTCTCAGCTTCAAAACTTGATTCCGGACAGGTAACCATTATAAGCCGTCATACCACCGCATTCATCAATATCAACGAAAAAGAGGAGCAGCTGCTTGAGGATATGGAAACATTTCTCAAGCGTCTGGTTCCAAAAGACGGCAACTACCTGCACAATCTCAATCCGGTGGATGGTCGCGACAATGCCCACTCCCATCTTCTGGGACTTTTTATGAACAGCTCTGAAACCATTCCCTTTGCAAAAGGAAAGATGCTTCTCGGAGAGTGGCAGTCAATATTTCTTGTTGAGCTCGATGGACCCCGCCAGGAACGAAGCGTTCTTGTGCAGATCGCCGGAATCTGATTGTTGTATAAATGGCAGGATGCATGGAACCGGGAAGGCTTCTGCATGGTTACATCTTAGAATAAGTACGATAAAATCAAGCAGTAAAACACTATGCCTGAATCAAAGCACACAGCGCCCATACAACCGATGATCCCGCTTTCCGAAATCAACTCTCCGGAAGATCTGAAAAACCTCTCTATCACGCAGCTTCAGGGTGTAGCAGATGAGTGCCGAAACGAGGTCATCAAACTCGTCTCGGTCAACGGAGGTCATTTTGCATCAACGCTTGGCGTGGTGGAGCTGACCGTTGCGCTTCATCATGTATACAGCACTCCTCACGACAAAATCATCTGGGATGTCGGCCATCAGGCCTATGTCCATAAAATTCTCACAGGAAGAAAAGAGCGGATGCAGACAAACCGACAGTACGGCGGTCTTGCCGGATTCCCCAGAATATCGGAGAGTCCGCATGATGCATTCGGTACCGGACACGCCTCGACCTCTATTTCCGCCGCAGCCGGTATCGCCGCAGCAAGAGACCTCGCCGGGGGCACGGAGAAAGTTATCGCCATTATCGGTGACGGCAGCATGACAGGAGGCATGGCCTTTGAAGCCATGAACCACCTCGGAGACCTGAAAAGTGATGTGCTGGTCATCCTGAACGACAACCAGATGGCCATCTCTCCAAGTACCGGAGGGCTGAGAACCCATCTCATCAACATCACCCTCAACAAGACCTACAACAAGGCGCGTAAATTCATCTGGAACTCGATCTCCCTGCTCAACAATGAACTGGGCGATGCGGCTAAAACCGCCGTCAGGAAACTGGAGGATGGATTTAAAGCTGCATTCACTCCCGGAGCATTTTTTGAGGCGCTCGGCTTGAGGTATTTCGGCCCGATTGATGGCAATAACATGGAGCAGCTTGTCAAGGCCCTTAAAGAGATGCAGGAACTTCCCCATCCCAAACTGCTGCATATTATCACGACAAAGGGAAAAGGGTTCATGCCTGCGGAACAGAACCAGAGCAAATGGCATGCTCACAGCGGCGGATTCGATACCACAACCGGTGAAACGCTCAAAAAAGCTGATACATCACTGCCGCCGAAATATCAGGAGGTCTTTGGAGAAGCTCTGGTTGAGCTTGCCCTGAAGGACAACCGGATTACCGCCATAACCGCCGCCATGCCGTCAGGAACTTCGCTGGATCTCTTCCAGGACGCACTGCCGAACCGTTTTTATGATGTCGGTATCGCTGAAGGCCATGCCGTAACGTTCGCCGCAGGGCTGGCCACAGAGGGGTTCAAACCGGTTTTTGCGATCTACTCCACCTTTCTTCAGCGCGCCTATGACCAGTTGATCCATGATGTCGCCCAGCAGAACCTGCATGTCGTATTTGCAATTGACCGGGCCGGACTGGTCGGAGAGGACGGGCCGACCCACCACGGCTCTTTCGATCTCTCCTACCTGCATACCGTACCGGGGCTGGTCATTATGGCTCCGGCAGACGAACAGGAACTGCGAGATATGCTCTACACTGCCCTCTATGACCTGAAAGGCCCGGTAGCCATCCGTTATCCGAGAGGAAACGGCATCGGAATCCCCTTGCGCAAAAATTTCGAATCCGTTACCATTGGAAAAGGTCAGATTGTGCGCGAAGGCAGCGGGCTCGCGCTGCTCTGTATCGGCAACATGACGTCAAAAGGTCTTGAAGTCGCCGAAGTATTGCACAATGAAGGCATTGAGGCCTCGGTTGTCAACATGCGCTTCCTTAAACCGCTCGACACCGCTCTCATTGAAGAGGTGGCCAAACAGTCAACCCATCTGGTGGTGATTGAGGAGAACAGCAGGATCGGCGGACTCGGCAGTGCTGTAATCGACCACCTTAACGCCAAAGGGCTCAATAAACCTGTACTGAAAGTTGCGCTTCCGGATGCATTTGTAACCCACGGAAGCATGAAGGAGCTCTACAGGGAGATCGGTTTTGACACGCCGACCATGGCAGAGAACATCAAGCGATTTTACAAGGGTGAAGAGAGGTGAAAAAGGGGGAGCAGCGCAAGCACTCCCCGCACTGAAAGATTGGCCAGTAATCCGGCAAGGAGATCATCAGCCATAATGCCCCAGCCTCCCGGCATGCGCTGTAATGCATCGACAGGACCCGGTTTAGCGATATCAAAAAAGCGAAAAAAAGCGAAAGCCAGAAGTGCAGGCAGAACTCCTGCAGGCAGTGCAGCAAGGGCAAGCCACTGGCCCGAAAGCTCATCAATGGTGACAATTGAGGGGTCACTGCCGTAACACTCCTCCATCACGAAGCCCGACCAGACTCCGGCAGCAGCCGTCAGCATAACCATCAGCAGGAGAAGAGGGAGTTCACGCAATCCGGGAACAAAGAGGTAGGCAAGCACGGCCGCAATACTGGTAACCGTGCCCGGAGCCACGGGAAAATAACCGATTCCGAAACAGGTGGAAATAATTCTGGCCGCGAGTTGCTTCATGGCATTACCGGTTCTGAAGCGGATTCTGCAAATAAACCTTCCAGTTGCTGACAAGATAGGAGATTCCGGTATAAACGGTAAAAGTCGTGACACCGAGCATGATATAGTCGAGATACTCAGAGAGCAGAAAGGAGTTGATCGTGCGAGAGACACCCTTTCCGGAAAAAGCAGGCTCCTTCATCAGCACCAGCAGCATAATCACATAGACAAATATATTCTGCACCAGGGTTTTGTACTTCGCCTCCATGCTGGTCACCACCGGTCTGTCCTTGATTTCGGCATAAATCCTCAGTCCTGTGATCAGAACGTCTCTGATAATAACAAGAATCGCCATCCAGAGTACCAGATAGCCCATCCAGACATAGAGCAGAAAAGCGGCTGTAATAAGAAATTTGTCGGCAAGCGGATCAAGAAAGGCGCCCAGCCGGGTCGTAACGCCATACTTCCTTGCATGATAGCCATCATAGAGATCTGTAAGGGAGGCAAAAATAAAAACAATGACTCCGATCAGCTGGAGCCAGGGATCAGGCTGCAGGAGGAGGAGAACAAAGACCGGAACGAGCAGAATCCTCAAGACGGTCAGTTGATTGGGTACGGTGAGGAGTTCCTTGTACGTGTCTTTCACAATAATCTTATGGTTAAAAGCCGAAAAAACGGCACAAGGCCAACAGGTGGCACTCTTCGGCACAAGATACGGTTTTGAACCCTGATTTTCAATGCATAGAAAAGATACTCGCTAACAGGCTACTCTAAAATCGTAATGAGTGACTTGCTGTTCAATCCCCGGAGAGGCGAAATATCGGTAGCGCACTCCAGACGAAGTCGGGACCGGGAGAGGATTTCGAGCACCGCCCAACGACGCAATCGAAGCGCGGAAAGGCTCTGCTATAAATCGTAGTGAGCGGTTCGAGGGCAAGGCGGACGGAGCGCAGAAACCGGAGTGTACACCTGAGTACATGAGGATTTCGAGCACCACCCAACGACGCAATCGAATCGCGGAATAGATTTATAACAGAGCCTTCTTATTCGAGTTCTACAATTGTCACTCCGGCCCCCCCCTCTCCCCACTCTCCGAGACGGAAACTTTTGATATTGCGGTGCTTCTGGAGAAACTCCGCGGTTTTCAGGCGCAGGGACCCCGTTCCCTTTCCGTGAACAATGGTCGCGGAGTGGATCCGGTTAAGCCGCATGGCATCAAGAAAGCGGTCGACTTTCATAATGGCCTCGTCACCGGTAAGCCCGCGCAGGTCAAGACGTGTAGACTCAATATCCCCGGTTACTGCCGACCATCCACCTTTTTTCCCCTCCGCTGCCGGTATCCGAAGTTGTTTGCGTGACTGTGTTTTTGAGGTTTTCTCAAGGTTTTTAAGCGATGTGGTCAATCTGAAATTTCCGCACTGCACCACAACGCTGCTCCCCTGGACACTCTCAACCTCACCGGAAGTGTTAGTATCGAGAATCCGGACCAGATCACCTGCCCGAATAGTGTGATCAATTGGAACATCTGTTTCTGCAAGCAGTGCCGACTCACTCTTTACCGCTTCATGCTTTTTCTGCTCCAGCTTTTTTCGAGCCTGCTGCACCGCTTTTTCATCTGCAGGGGCGTTTTTCACCTCATGCAGAATCTCGCGAATCTCCTTGCGTGCATGCTCCACCTCTTTCTGCAGCTCCCTTGATGCTCCGAGCTTCAGCGATCTCTGCTGCTCCCTGAGTCCCACTTCCGCTTGCTGCACATCAATCGTCCTCGCTTCGAGTTCAGCCGTTTCCTCCAGAAGTCGCAGCTTCAGAAGACGGTTCTCTTCAAGCACGCGGTTCAGGTCGTCAAGCATCCGATCAAGCCCGATGCGCTCACCCTTCATGAACCCCTCGGCACGCTCAATCATTGACCGGGGAAACTCCATCCGCTGCATCATGGCAAAGGCAAAACTGTTGCCCGGCAACCCCTTGATAAAGCGGAAAGTCGGCACCAGCCCTGCCCGGTTGAACTCCATGGCGCCGTTGACGACACCTTCGCGTTCATGAGCGTAAGCCTTCAGTTCACCGAGATGAGTGGTTACAATCGTTTTTGCACCTCTATCTATCAGCTCTTCAATCACCGCCCGGGCGATAGCTCCGCCCTCCTCAACATCGGTACCGGCACACAGCTCATCAATCAACACCAGGTCACTGCTGCCAGCCGCTTCAATGATTTTGCGAATCGCGCCAAGGTGGGAGCTGAAGGTCGAAAGATCATTTTCAATGGACTGGTCATCACCGATTTCGATAAAAATATCGCTGAAAAGCGGAAACACCGAACTCTCGCTGCACGGCAGCAGATAGCCGTGAACCAGCATGCAGCAGAGCAGACCGGCGGTTTTCATTGCCACAGACTTGCCGCCTGCATTCGGTCCTGAAATAACAAGAACCCGATCCCCGGCACCCAGATCAAGGTCAAGCGAAAAAACCTCTTTGTGGCGGTGCGAAATAAGCAGCCAGGGATGAAACCCCTTGATAATGCGGAGCGCGTGGCCCTCGGCAATTCCGGGAAGCAGGGAATCTGTTTCCACTGCAAACCTGGCGCGGGCATAGAGAGCATCAAAAAGGCTGAGCAAACCTTCATTATGGCGAAGGTTTTCAAGCTCAAGGCGGATTTCACCGGAGAGCTCCTTCAGAATACGTTCGATCTCGCGCCGCTCGCTGATCTCCAGATCCTGTATCCGGTTGCTGATTTCAAGTGTCTCGGCAGGCTCGATGAAGACGGTCTGACCCGTTCCGGAGTAGTCCTGTATATATCCTGCTATCCTGTATTTATACTCCACCCGCAACCCGAGTGTCAACCGGCCGTTTTTGATGGCCACCGTATCGTCCATCAGCCACCCCTCTGCCTGGCAACGGCGAAGAAGCCGGTCCATCTTCCTTCGAAGCAGTTCACGACTCTCGCCAAGCTCGCGACGAATCATCTGAAGTCCGTCGCTTGCCGTGTCGCGAACCCTGCCCTGCTCATCGATAACCCTGCGAATAGCCGCCTGTATACTCTTTTCAAGCCAGAGCTGAATAGTAAACTCATTGAGCAGCGGATAGACCTCGCGACAGTTGAACATGAACTTGCGCAACTGTACCGATGAATAGAGCAGGTGATAGATATCCTGCAGCTCATCAGGCTCAAGAAAGCTCTCAAGCACCTCAAGTTTTTTAAGCAGCGGCCGGGTATCCGGCAGATATGAAAAAGGAAGAGTCTGCTCCTCCTGTAAAAGATTCCTTAACTCAAGCACCCGTTCAAGCTCCCCGAGCAGCAGCTCCCGCCTCACCTCCGGCACCCGGGCCATAAGCGCATCGCACCCCATCGCCGAGAGACAAAACTTTGCCGTATAGCCGGCAACCCGGTCAAATTCAAGTTTTTTAAGGGTGATTGGGTTCATGGGGAAGCTATGGATTTGCTATCGGATGACATGTTTAGACAGTTTGGGACTGTGCGCATTATAGCAAAATATCACAATCAAAAACAGCACCGGGTTTTATTACAAAGAACCCCGCATCCTCTTTAGGGCACCTCTATTAATTGTCGTGAGCGGTTTGAGTGCGAGGCGGACGGAGCGCAGAAAC
>NZ_MPJE01000041.1:0-15652 GCF_001975465.1 Chlorobium sp. KB01 | reverse complement strand
ATCGGACTTTTACTTCGAAAATCTCCTGCGCCCGTTGCTCATGAATTATTCAGGTTAAAGTGATCCTCAGCATATAATTGTCCATTTCCTGATACTATTCCGGGGAACAATATTATAAAAAAGCTTTCAATGCCCTCGATACCCGCGAAAGAGGAAGGCCGACCACGTTGTAGTAACACCCCTCGATACGCCTGACAGAGCAGGCCATAAGAGGATCCTGGATGCCGTAGGAGCCAGCCTTGTCGTAGGGTTTGACCGAGAGCAGGTATCGGGTGATCTCCTGGTCACTCATCGGTTCGAACTCCACAATAGTTGTAACACACTCGGTGTGTGATTTTCCTCCCGAGAGCAGCACAAAACCGGTATAGACCCGGTGTGAACGGTTCTGGAGCGTTTTCAGCATCCCGAAAGCCTCATCGAATCCTGCCGGTTTTCCATAGATGCGGTTCCCCTTGGCCACTACGGTATCGGCAGCCAGAATCACTGCTCTTTGGTCAGATTCCGCTATCAGGCAAGAGGCGGCCTCGGCCTTTTTGAGCGCAATTGCGGTGACGTTCTCCTCAATCGGGAGCGCCGGGTCGAGACGCTCTTCGGTCTCGACCGCCACAGTTTCAAACGGGATCTGCATCAGCGAGAGGATCTCCTTGCGGCGGGGTGATTGCGACGCAAGGATAAGTCGGGGTTGGTACATGGTTTTCAGTTGAGATTGTTCCAGCCCCTGCGGTTCAGGTCGGCAAAAATAAGTGCCCCGGAAACAAGCCCGCCGCAAAGGTAGAGCAGGCCCTCTGTCAGCTCTCCGAAAATGATCCGGCCGGTTCCGAAGAGGATTGCATAGATCATGATGATGCCGAGCGCCCAATCGGCAAAGAGCATCAGAAACCCTTTGTCGGACTCAACATCAGGCATCCTGTCGGAGATCTTTTTCCAGAGCAGGCCGCCGACTCTTGTGGTCCGGTAAAAAATTTCAAGCTGAGCCTCTTTTGTCGGCTTTGTCAGAAAGGTAACGAGAAGGGTGGCTGCAATAGTAATGGCAACGATAATAAAGATCGAAAAGGGGAAGGTAATGGAGGTAAAAAAGTTAATCCACGCAAAGACCAAAAAAGGCACAACCATCGAGGTTATTTCCGACCATGCGTTGAGGCGCCACCAGAACCAGCGCAGAATAAGCACAAAGCCGGTTCCTGCACCGCACTGGATAATGAACTCCCATGCTCCGGTTATGGTTTCAAGCACAAAGAAGGTGATGTAGAGGGCAAAGAGAGCGGTCAGAACGGTGGTGATTTTTGAAATGGTGACATAGTGCTTTTCATTACCATCGGTTTTAAGGAACCGTTTGTAAAAGTCATTGATCAGATAGCTCGTTCCCCAGTTCAGGTGGGTCGAGAGTGTTGACATATAGGCGGCAAGAAAGGCGGCAATCAGCAGCCCTTTCAGTCCTGGAGGAAGTACGGCTTTCATCACATAGACAAACCCGTCCTCCTTCTGGTTCACGGGAAGATCGGGAAACATGACCAGACTGGCCAGTCCGACAATGATCCATGGCCAGGGCCTCAGGCAGTAGTGGGCAACCGTAAACCAGAGGGTTGCAAGCAGCGAGTGCTTCTCGTTTTTGGCGCTCATCATGCGCTGGGCAATGTATCCTCCGCCTCCGGGTTCTGCTCCGGGGTACCAGGATGACCACCACTGCACAAAGGCCATGGCAGCAAAAGAGGCGAAGGTGAGTGCGGCTGCGCCTGTTACCGGGCGAGAGGAGCCTTCAGGGGTGAATGAGGGGAAGAAATCAAACATCCATGCAGGAAGTGCCTTTGTCAGACCACCGGCAGAAACAACAGCCGGAGAGTTGACGGCAAGCACAGCAAGAATAATGCATCCTGCCATCGCAATGACAAACTGAACGGCATCGGTTATCGAGACCCCCCAGAGGCCGGAAAGACCCGAATAAAAGGTGGTCAGCACAACAAGAGCCACAATGGCAAGTTCAGGATTGAGCTCGGGGAGCATGATCCTGATGATCTTGTACATGGCCAGATTGACCCAGCCAATGATAACTGCGTTGATAAAAAGTCCGAAATAGACCGCCTTGAATCCTCGCAGAAACCTTGCTGCCCTGCCGCTGTAACGCAGTTCAATGAACTCAAGGTCGGTCAGAATCTCGGCCCGTCGCCAGAGCCGGGCAAAAAAGAATACCGTGAGCATCCCGCCGGAGACAAAGGTCCACCAGACCCAGTTGCCGGCGATGCCGTTTTTGGCTACAAATCCCGCAACGGCAAGAGGGGTATCGGCAGCAAAGGTGGTTGCAACCATTCCGGTTCCGGCTATCCACCAGGGGAGCTGGCGGCCGGAAAGAAAAAACTCGTCCACACTCTCCGAGGCCCGTTTTGAAAACCAGAGGCCGATGACAAGTGTCAGGAGAAAGTATCCAAGGATAAAGCCGTAGTCAAGGAGATTGAGCTGTTCCATTGTCCGTGTAATCTTGTGCGCTGTTTTCGGGGGAAGTTTGTGATGGCAAAAGGGTTGCCGGTTATTACAGCCAAAGGGCACCTCTTTTCACTTGAGGTGCCCATGTCGAACCTGTTCTGATTGCTCTCCTGAAAGGCAATTATGCTCAGTTGCTTATTCTGGAGAGGTCGAGGAAGCTCTGGTAGCGATCCTCGATTTCAAGCAGATCAAGGGCTGCGATTTTTTCGGTACCGAATTTTTCAACGCAGAAGCTTGCCATAGAGCTGCCGTAAAGCACCGCTTTTCGCATTTCGAGATCATCGATCGACTCACAGCGTGCCAGGTGACCGATAAAACCTCCGGCAAAGGTATCGCCTGCACCGGTCGGATCAAAAATGGACTCAAGGGGGAAGGCCGGAGCAGCAAAGATTCCGCTGTCGGTAAAGAGCAACGCGCCATGCTCGCCTTTTTTGATGATAAGGGTTTTCGGTCCCATATTGCGGATAATTCTTGCTGACCGCACCAGATTGGGATCACCGCTCAACAGACGGGCTTCACTGTCGTTGAGAATAAAGATATCGACATGTTCCAGAGTTTTTTTAAGCTCTTCGGGCTTGCCTTCAATCCAGAAATTCATGGTATCGAGGATAACAAGCTTCGGCTTGCTGATCTGGCCGAGCACCTTGAGCTGGAGCTCCGGATCGATGTTGCCGAGACAGACAAAATCGGCATTCTGGTATTGACCGGGTACAACAGGATCGAAATCCGCAAAAACATTCAACTGGGTGTCGAGCGTATCGCGGGTGTTCATGTCATAGTGGTAACGGCCTGCCCAGCGGAAGGTTTTTCCATCCTCCACCTTCTGAACTCCTCTGGTGTCGATGTTTCGTGAGTGCAGGAGGTTGAAATGCTTCTCTTCAAAGTCGGAGCCGACAACACCGACCATCTGGACCTTGTCGGTAAAATAGCTTGCCGACAGGGCAATGTAGGTTGATGATCCTCCAAGCGTGTTGTCCGAGCGCCCGAAGGGGGTTTCGATGTCATCAAAGGCAAGAGAGCCGACAATGAGTATAGACATAGGATAAAGAGAGATTTGGTTAACGAAATTACAAAAGATACGCTTTTTGATGCTTTTCTTTAAGTCATTGCTTATCCGGTAATTCAAAAATCATGCACTCGCCGGGTTTGCAGCTTATCTGAAGCTTGTGGTCGGTTATGGCATGGCTCTGCTCTCCGATCAGGTCAACAAGGAGGCCGTTTTGCATGCTGAATTCAAGGGTTCCGCCTCTTTCACTGTAGAGGTTGCTGTTGCCGACAAAGAGCAGTGAACGGGATCCGGAACCTCTCATGACGGCAAACAGCTCCGGTTCACTGACATAGGGAATGGTCATTGATCCGGGTTCACCGGAGAGCACAAGATCAAGGAAACGATTGCGTATACCGAGAACCTTCCGGATATAGCTGTTGAGCGGCTCCAGTCCGTTGCCCTTCTCCCAGTCAAAGTTGAAGGCGCTGAAGAGCGGAAGCTTTTCCGGAGGATAGAGCGCCCGGTCATCATCGTTGAAGTTCAGACCGAGGTTTACCGGATACCACTCGCAGATCTCCATTCCTGACTGCAGAAAGGGTATGGCAGGCAAAACCGAGGTGAGCGTAAAGATAAAGAGTGAAAAGTTTCGTCCGGCTTCCTGCTCCGGATAGCGAAAGCAGACTCGCGGGGTGTTATGGTTCTCGCCGGTGCCGAAAAAGGGGAGTGCAACTCCGGTTTTGTTCAGGTAGTTCAAAAGCCCACGGATAAAGACGATATCATGGATAACAAAGGGGAGTGAGCCGAATACGGCATCGAATCCCTCGGCTTTTATTGCCGGAGATGGGTCAAAATTTTCATCCCAGAATGCAAAATCTGCTCTTTTTTCACGCGCTTTTCTGACAATAGTCTTCTTCAGCAGAGAGGGCAGGGCGTGGCCCATATCAATCATGGCGCCATCGATATTATAGCTCTCCTGATACGAGGGGATAATGTCGGCGATTTCCTCCCACAAAGCGGTGTTAAATGTTTCCGGATTGTCCAGCGCAGCGTCATACATCCTGATGGTGTTGTAGGCGATGTAGTTGAACGCTTCGTGGTTGTGCATTTTCAGATAGGTCACATCGCTCCAGGCTGGCTGCTTGTCGTCAGGGGGCCAGTCGGAGAATGCTGTTGCAACCCTGCACGGGATGCCGGCTGCAGTAGTTCCATGGTGCCGTCCATCCTCTTTGGTGACGGTAACCGGCTGCGAAACAAATTGATTTCTGTACTCCACGGATGGAGCGGGGAGGTTGTGCATCTCATGGCGCTCCACTTGTCCGAAAATATGGCTGAGTGTATCAGGATCAAAACCTGGAGGGCCGTAATGACAGGTGCTCTCATCATCACGAATCCAGTAGAACCACTCGGGATGCTCCTGAATCCAGCTGCTGTCAACAGATGTTGTTCTGAAAACAAATTCGAGAACAACACGGATATCGAGCAGATGAGCAGCCTCAACAAAGGCCTTGAGCAGCTCTTCTGCAGAGAGGCCGAGTGCCGGCTCAGCGAGCAGGGGATCAAGCTTGCGCGGATTTTTAATGGCATAGGGTGATCCCAGCGACCCTTTTTTGGATGCTGATCCTATTTCAGTCAGCGGGAGAAGATAGACCGTATTGGCGCCAAGCTTTTTGATATAGGGGAGGAGAGCAATCGCTTTCAGGAGTGTTCCGGTCTCCCTGAATCCGCAGTCAAGAGGTTCTGTTCCGATGCAGCCATCGCCGTTATGATCAAATGCGGCGGCAAGACGGACAAAAAGGTTATAGACAACAGCTTCCGAGCGCCACTCGTTGGTTGCGTGATCAGACCCGGGATTGTCGTTGTTATGAAGAATCTCGCTGATGATGCTGCCGAAGTAGCTGGCGGGATTGACCTGCTGTGTTCCGGTTTCATCTCCGGTCCAGATGATTGGGACTCTGTAGGCGGTTCCGGATAACGGCTCAGGAAGGCTTTCCAGTGCCTTGACGAGCAGTGTAAGGTAAGTTGTTTGCAACGTATTATATTTTAAGCAGGAAAAAGGAGAAGATAACGCTTTATGAAGAGGAATGTACTAAAGATAATCATCCCTGCATAACAGGAGTGGTGACTCTCGCTTGAGGGGTTTCAGGGTCTGGGGATTTAAGTGGGTTTCTCCTTTCGACGGGTTGCAAAGAATGTTATTTTAACCGGAAACGGAGACCGGAATTGCGACTTCAATAAAACTTTTACCGGATTGCAGATTATGCTGAAAGAGTTCAAAGAGTTTGCTGTAAAGGGAAATGTTGTTGATATGGCGGTCGGCATCATTGTCGGCGGTGCCTTCGGCTCAATTGTTACAACCCTCGTCTCCGAGGTTCTGATGCCTCCTCTCGGCCTGCTGCTTGGAGGCGTGGACTTTTCAAACCTCTACATCGTTCTGAAAGAGGGTGCCAAGGCGGGCCCCTATTCAGCCCTGCTTGATGCAAAAGCGGCCGGAGCCGTCACCATCAATTACGGCGTGTTCCTGAACTCGGTGATAAGCTTTCTGATTATGGCATTTGCCGTCTTTCTGCTTGTCAAGGCCATCAACACCCTTCGGCGGATGGAGAAAACGCCGGCGGCGGCTCCACCTCCTGCACCAACCACAAAAGAGTGTCCATACTGCCTGAGCAGTGTCCCCCTTAAGGCCACCCGTTGCCCCGGCTGCACCTCGGCGATATGAAGAATATCAGAATCTCGGTTGAGTATGACGGGACATCCTACTCCGGATGGCAGCGTCAGAACCGCAAGGGGTGTGTGACCGTCCAGGGAGAGATAGAGTCGGCTCTCCGGATGATCCTGCAGGAGAAGATCTCGCTGGCCGCTGCCGGAAGAACAGACAAGGGCGTACATGCCAAAGCACAGATTGCCAACTTTTCGACCGCATCACCGATGGGTCTCTCAAGAATGGTCCACTCGCTCAATGCACTGTTGCCCGATACCATCCGCATCAGTGATCCCCTTGAGATGCCGCAGGAGTTTCATGCTCGCCACAGCGCTCGGGAGCGTCACTACCGATATTTTCTGATAGCCGAGCCATCGGCGATATTCGGCAGATTTTCCGGTTGTTCGTTCGGTACACCTGATCTTGCCGTGATGCAGCAGGTTGCACGCTCGGTTCGGGGTGTTCACGATTTTTCTGCATTTTCAAGGGAGGACCGGGATAGTTCCGGTCGACTCTGTACGGTTACGGCCTGCCAGTGGTATCGATATCAGCACTTCCTCGTCCTGAGTATTTCAGCCAACCGGTTTCTTCGCAGTATGGTTCGATATCTTGTTGACGGGATGCTCCGCACCGGAAAAGGCACACTCGGCGCCGAAGAGTTCAAAAGGATGCTTGAAACAGGGGTTATGACGACTCAGCTTAATCCTGCTTCTCCCTCGGGACTCTTTCTCTGGAGAGTAACCTACTGAAGCTCGAACGAAGTGAGTTGTCTCTCTTACTACAATGAAAAGAAGCCGAATGACTTCAGGGAGAGCAATGACGAAGAGTATTGGCAACCTTTACCCGCTGTTCAGCAGGGCAAACACGCAGATTTGCCCCCTGCACCGTTTCGTGGACAATCTTTGTTTTCTGTCATGTCGAACAACGTCAGACAGCTCTTTTTACGAAAACCATATCCCTCATTGCAGTTCGAAATGACAAAAGAGAACAGAGTGCTCTCTATAGTGACAATTAAGCGCGCTCCCTTGTATTAGTCCTGAACTGTTTTTATGTTACCATTTCAAGAAAGATTTATACCTAACAAGTATTGATCTTTTCGTATTCCCCCCTCTAAAGAACGTACCGCTTGTGAAAATCAGCTACTATTACAAGATCTTCAAGGTGTTACTGACTGTACTGGTTTTGCAGTTGCCGGCGCTCCCGGTTTTTGCTGTTGATCCTCTTTCGAGTGACCGGGCCGTGTTCAGAAAGTCATCTGTTTCGGATATTCTTGACAGTCTTGTTACGGCAACCTATTTCAAGGATGAGTACTTTTCCCGCTCAACCAGGGAGACGGAAAAGTTCGCTTTTCCCGCCAATTTTGTACCCCAGTACAGCGACTCCGTCTATGCCGCCAGAATTTCAGCCCTTGCCCGTAAAACCCCTTTTAATCTTGTTTATAATGAACATGTACGCGGTTTTATAAGAATCTATGCCGTTGACCGCCGGAACATGACCGGAAAGATTCTTGGTTTGACCAAGATCTACTTCCCGCTCTTTGAAGAAAAACTTGATGCCTACAATGTTCCGCTTGAGATGAAGTATCTCGCCATTGTGGAGTCCGCTCTTAATCCGACTGCGGTCTCTTCAGCCGGAGCAAAAGGGTTGTGGCAGTTTATGTATGGTACAGGAAGAATGTACGGCCTGCAATCATCTTCATTTATAGAAGACCGGTATGACCCTGAAAAAGCCACCATTGCTGCATGCCGTCATCTCCGGGATCTGCATAATATCTACGGAGACTGGTTCCTTGCGCTTGCGGCCTATAACTCCGGTCCCGGAAATGTCAACAAGGCAATCAGACGGGCCGGTGGCGTCAAGAACTACTGGGCTATATGGGATTATCTGCCGGCTGAAACAAGAGGGTATGTTCCGGCATTTATTGCGGTAAACTACATTATGAGTTATTACAATGAGCACAATATCCGCCCTGTCGAGCCCGGCTTTCTCTATAAGGATATTGACACGCTCAGAACTTCACGCATGCTCTCCTTTGACCAGATCAATGAGACCATAGGGGTTCCCATGCGCGATCTCCAGTTTCTTAATCCCCAGTACAAGCTTGGTATCATACCCTCAGACGCTACCGGCAATGTGCTCCGGCTTCCGAGAAAATATATCTCCCAGTTTCAGCGCAGGGAGCAGGAGATCTACGCCTACAAGTCCCAGAAAACCATTGAGCGCGAGCAACTGCTTGCCCGTGTTGAAAGTCTCAATTCAGCATTCAATTCCCCCAACAGCTCAACCGGCAAGGCAGAGAAATTTCATGTTGTTCAGCAGGGCGAAAGCCTCGGTTCAATCGCACGACTCTACCGGACCTATATCAGCCAGCTTATCGTCTGGAACAGTCTGAAAGATGCTGACGTCACTCCCGGCCAGAAACTTGTTGTTTTCGGCGGTAATGATAAAAACAGTGCATCTCAGGATGAAGGCCCGAAAAACTCTTTCTCAAAGTCATCATCTACAAAGAAAATAGTTCTGCGTCACAAGGTTAAAAAAGGGGAGACGCTCTCTTCTATTTCCAGAAAATACGGGATAACTGTTGACAGAATCAGTGAATTGAACCGTTTGAAAGGGGGCCGTATTACTCCCGGACAACAGATCAAGGTAGAAAGGGAGGTAGATGCCGTGGTTTCGAACCCGGTCCGTCATGGTTCCCGGAGAACAAGAATTGAAAAAGTCCAGAAAAACAAAAAATCGAAAGCAGTAAAAAAAGCCCCTTCAAAACGCAGAAAAAAGCGTTGAGGGCAGAGGGTCGGGTTCTGTTATTTATTTTATCGCACTGATAATTATGGGCTTTTAGCCTGTGCGATTACCTAAGAATTTTTTATCTTAAGCCTTTTCAGATTGCTCGACTGACGGAGAATAATGGTTGGCAGAAACTGCTTTATTCAATAATTCTTTAAATGAGAATCATTAAAACGTATGCGTAATATCATTTTTACCGGAAAGGGTGGTGTTGGTAAAACCTCCATTGCTGCGGCAACAGCTCTCAAGGCGGCAGACATGGGGTACAAAACCCTGATCATGTCTACCGATCCGGCTCACAGTCTTGGTGACTCGCTTGATGTACAGCTTGGACCTTCACCTGTTAAAATTGCCGAAAATCTTTGGGGTCAGGAGGTCAGCGTTTTTGGTGATCTCAATCTGAACTGGGATGTGGTCAGAGAGCACTTTGCTCATTTGATGGAAGCCCGTGGAATTGAAGGTGTGTATGCTGAAGAGATGGGCGTGCTGCCAGGTATGGAAGAGCTTTTTTCACTCTCCTATATCAAGCGTTATAATGAACAGAATGAGTATGATCTTCTGGTTGTTGACTGTGCTCCTACAGGCGAGACGCTTCGTCTTCTCTCCCTGCCCGAGACGTTTGGCTGGTTTATCAAGATGATTCGCAACGTCGAAAAATTCATGGTCAAACCGGTACTTCGTCCTCTGTCCAAGAAGATCAAGAAATTCGATGACTTTGTCGCTCCCGAAGAGGTCTATGACAAGGTTGACAATCTCTTCTCCTCAACGGAAGGTATTATTGACCTGCTTGCAGATGGCACAAAAACAACCATGCGTCTTGTCATGAACCCCGAGAAGATGGTTATCAAGGAGTCGATGCGTGCATTGACCTATCTTAACCTCTACGGTATTACGGTTGACCGCATCACCATCAACCGGGTAATGCCTGATCAGAGCCCTGATCCATACTTCCAGAAATGGCGCGGCATTCAGCAGAAATATATTGAGCAGATCACCGAAGCATTTGCTCCTATTCCGATTGCTGAAGTTCCCTTGTTCGATGATGAGGTTGTCGGTCTGGCAATGCTCCGCAGGGTAGGCGAAAAGGTCTATGCCGACCAGAATCCTCTTGATGTCTTTTTCACCGAAAACCCGATTGATATCAAAAAGGTTTCGGAAGGTCACTACAAGGTACGTGTCAGACTGCCGTTTATGGAGAACATGGGTCTTGAGCCAAAAATCCTCAAACTTGGCGATGATCTGACCATCCGGATCGGCGATTACCAGAAGATTGTTGCACTGCCGATCTTCCTTGCGGGCATGGAGTCAACCGGAGCCTCCTATGAAGACAAGTGGCTCAGCATTGATTTCACCAAGGGCTGAATTGCGCTATAAGGCAAGAACTGATTCAGACATTGACATAAAACAAAAAACCTGCCGCCTGGCAGGTTTTTTGTTTACCGATACGGCGATGATCGCTTCAGAGTAAAACAAGATTAGCGCTGGAAACGCCGTTAACACTGCTTACAGCCTGGAGCAAGGCATCAGATACCTCACCATCAACAACAATTGCCGTCATCGCAACCTTTTTCTCCTCGTCCCTTGAAAGTGCGATATAGGCAACATTCAAATTATGCTGAAGCAGCAGCTGGGTGACATGGGCAATAACACCGGGCTTGTCGATATTATTGTAGATAATAATGTGGCCTTCCGGTTTGAACTCGACCAGAAACTGATCAATCATGACAATCCGGATCTCCTTGTCGCCAAAAACAGTACCGCCAATCATGCGTTTTTCACTTCCGTTTTCAAGCTCTATGCGGATAAGGTTGGTATAATCGGGGTTTTCCTTTTCAAACTTCTGCTCCAGACCGATACCGCACTCTTTTGCCATCGTGAATGCATTGATATAGTTGGTGTCTTTTGATTGACGGACATCAAGAAATCCTTTCAATGCTGCCGCGGTAATGACCTCATTGAATTTATGAAGAAACTCGCCGGAAGTAAATACCGTCATTTTATTGGCTTGTGACGGAGCAAGCTGGGCAAGGGTAGCACCAAGTTTTTCGGCAAGAGCCAGGTATGCACTGACGCCGGGGGCCTGGGCAAGTTCTACAGCGGAAGCATTGACTGCTCCTTCAAGTTTTCCTCTTCGTTTCCATTCAACAATCTGTTCGGCTATCTGGACAGCAACTTTTTCCTGCGCCTCATTGGTGGACGCCGCAATGTGGGGAGTGGCAATGACTCGCTCAAGCTTCAGAAGGGGATTATCCGCTTTTACCGGTTCGGTTTCAAAGACATCAAGCGCGGCGGCTGCCACCTTTCCGGACTCAATAGCTTCAGCCAGGTCGGCTTCATTGATAATTCCTCCTCTGGCGCAGTTGACAATAATCACACCCTGTTTCATAAGCTCAAAGGTACCTTCAGAAATGAGATTGCGGGTGGACTCGTTGAGCGAAGAGTGGATAGTGATAAAATCAGCCCGAATAAAGTTTTCGTGCAGGGGCAGGAGTTCTATGTTAAGATGGGCGGCAAATTCATCGGGAATCATCGGATCATAGGCAATCGTTTTCATGCCGAACGCCTGCATACGGCTGGCAACTTCGCGGCCAATTTTGCCGAGACCGATAATCGAGAGGGTTTTTCCCTCAAGTTCTACCCCGGTGAATTTGGTTTTGTTCCAGTTACCCTGTTTCAGGTCTGCTGTGGCCTGGGGAATAAGGCGTGCTGCCGAGAGCATCATGGCACAGGTATGTTCAGCCGCGGAAATCGTATTGCCTCCCGGCGTGTTCATAACAATGATGCCGTTCCGGGTGGCGGCTTCAATATCAATATTGTCAACACCGGCTCCGGCTCTGCCGATAAGTTGCAGTTTTTTTCCCGCTTCGATAATTTCGCTCGTTACCTTTGTTGCACTTCTGACGATCAGCTTGTCAAAGTCGCCGATGATCTCCTTGAGCTCCTCTTTGCTTATTTTTGGTTTTTCGGTAACGTCAAAACCGTTCTGTTTGAGGATTTGAGCGCATTGAGAATCAATACCGTCAGTGATCAGTACTTTCATGTTCTTGAATGATTAGGATTGCCCGTTATGTTATGAATGCAGGCGTTGTATTCAGATTTTACTCCCGCAGCTCTTTACGAGTATAATATATTTTTTTAGGATGATAAGAATCAGGAAATATTGTCTCTCTTTTCAGGATATCACTGGTGCCCTCAATAACCTTCTTCAACATGCAGTGTTCTTGTCCGGAATTTATAGGATTCGATACTGATTATATATAAAGGTTTTTTTTATCTTGCATCCAGTGAATTTTAATGACGATACTATTGTGGTAAAGCTGATGGAACAGTTACATGATTTAAGGGTTTCACGAATTATTCGCCTCTCTTCACCGAGGGAGTTCAAGGAGAAGTTACCTGTTGATGAACAGGCCGCCGGAACTATTGTTAACGGTCGCCGTGAAGTTGAAAATATATTGACCGGCAAGGACAGACGGATGCTCGTTATTGTCGGACCCTGTTCCATACATGATATGGACTCTGCTCTTGAGTATGCCCGCAAACTTGCTGCGTTGAGGATCGAACTCAAGGATGATCTCTGCATCCTGATGCGGGTTTACTTTGAAAAGCCGCGCACCACAGTCGGCTGGAAAGGGTTTATCAACGATCCTCATCTTGATGATACCTACGACATCGAACACGGTCTTTTTTACGCCCGCAAGCTCCTGCTTGAAATCAATCAGATGGGTCTTCCTGCAGCGACGGAGTTTCTTGATCCCATATCGCCCCAGTATGTTGCCGATGTGGTAAGCTGGGCAGCCATCGGAGCAAGAACTATCGAGTCGCAGACCCACCGGCAGATGGCAAGTGGTCTCTCAATGCCTGTCGGCTTCAAGAACTCTACTGATGGCCGTATCAACGTGGCTGTTGATGCGATCCGTTCAGCAATGCACCCGCACAGTTTTCTTGGCATTGACCCTGACGGATACAGCAGTGTTATAACGACCAAGGGAAATCCTTTCGGTCATCTTGTGCTTCGCGGGGGCGACAAACCCAATTATGACGCAAAAAGCATTGCTCTTGCCGAGTCCTGGATTGCAAAGGCAGGCCTTGAGCAGTCACTGCTGGTGGACTGCAGCCATGCCAATTCAGGTAAAAAACATGAACAGCAGCTTAAGGTCTGGGAGGATGTTCTCAAGCAGAAAAGCGAAGGGAACAGAAGTATTATCGGCGTTATGATCGAGAGCAACATCTGTGCGGGAAACCAGCCCTTTCCTGAAGAGCCGGGAAAACTCCGCTATGGAGTATCAATTACCGATGAGTGTATTTCATGGGAAGAGACCGAACGGATGCTCCGGGAAGGTGCTGCGGTTATGCGCACGCTTGCCGGGAAGCATTAATTCATAACGAGAGGGTTTATGGCTATTGAGATTCGACAGGTCAGCAACAAAAGAGAACGCAAGGAGTTCATCAAATTTGCCTGGCAGATCTATCGGAATGATCCTGAACTCAATAAATACTGGGTTCCGCCGGTTATCGACGATTACATGAAAACGCTTGATACCGGGAAGTTTCCCCTCTATGAACATGCCGATCTTGCCATGTTTACGGCATGGAGAGATGGCGTTATGGCCGGTACAATTGCGGCAATAGAGAACCTCCGGCATAACGAGTTTCACGGCGACAAGGTCGGGTTCTGGGGTTTTTTTGAATCGGTCAATGACCAGAAGGTTGCCGATGCCCTTTTTGATGCTGCTGCGGCATGGCTGAAGAAGAAGGGTCTCAATGCGATGCGCGGACCTGTCAGTCCCTCCATGAACGACCAGTGTGGTATGCTGACAAAAGGTTACGACAGTCCGCCGGTTTTTCTTATGCTCTACAATCCACCCTACTACAATGAGCTGACCAGAAACTATGGTCACCGTATCGGCCAGGAGCTTCTTGCCTGGTATATCGACCAGAAAATAATCGATATTGCGCGTCTTCGCCGCATCTCGGAGCATGTCATGAAAAAGGAGGGGCTCTCGATACGGATTTTGAATATGAAGGATTTTGATGGCGAGATTGAACGAATCAGAGAGATCTACAACCGAGCCTGGGAGAGTAACTGGGGCTTTGTGCCCATGACAACAAAAGAGTTCGATTGCCTCGCAAAAAGTCTGAAACCGCTTGCGAATCCTCACTATATATACTTTGTTGAAGATCGAAACAAACGCACGGTCGGCTTTTCCCTCTCTCTTCCGGATGGCAACCAGGCGCTCAGGCATGTCAACGGAAATCCATTTTCTCCGATCGGCCTTCTTAAATATCTCTGGTACAGCCGTAAAATCACCATGGTCCGTACCATAACCATGGGAGTGCTGCCAGAATATCGCAAAAAGGGTGTGGACAGCATCCTGAACACCCATATTGCCGATTACGGGGGCAAACATGGCGTCTTTGCCAGTGAAATGAGCTGGGTTCTCAAGTGCAATGAAGCCATGAGCAAACTGGCCAAGGTGATCGGAGGCAAACCCTACAAGGAGTATATCATCTACGAAGCCGATATTTGATCATCGTCTTTTAATTGTATACAAACGAAAAGAGACCGTCAAAAGCGGTCTCTTTTCGTTTGTATTGCCTGAGAGCACAAAACTCAGACAGTAATCATCTTCAGAACGATGCCATAAAGACAAGGTGTGAAGCTTCCGTGTCAGGATTGTATACGTAAGATGCGGTATAGCGGTCTTTGGAAACCGATACGCCGGTGTTTACTACTGCGATTTTGTCGCCCTGCTTGTCACCATACACGTCCTCATCACCAAGTCCGACAACACCTTTGGCTGTGTAGCCATCCTTGTCATAGAACTTGTAGCCGGCTTCACAGTATTTGGCGTTTTTGTTGGCTCCGATGTTGTTGCCTGCTACGTTGATTGCTGCAAGAAGGGAGACATTCTCTTTTGCATAGGCAACGCTGAGCTCAATAATGTTCGGACCGTCATTGGTGAAGTCAAATGATCTACTTGTAGCTGTAACGGTATCATAATCAGTCACCGTAAAGCTGAGTGGGCCGACCGGAATGGTAGCAAAAAGGTCAACTTCCTTGTATCTGGTGCCTGCATCCTGTGAAATGGCATAGGATCCCCATCCACCAACAACAATACCGATTCCAGGGAAGGTATAGGAGAGTGCGGGCTGAATTGCCGGTGAGTTACCAAGCTCTCCGCCTCTCCATACATAGCTGCTCACGACATCAGCGCCTACTTTGAATCCTTCAGCCTGGGCTGTTCCGACCGAGCCTGCAAAAATTGCAACAGCGAGCGTTAATAATTTTGCTGTTTTTTTCATCGATGAACTCCTTGTTATGTTTTTGTGTGTTGTTTACGGAATCAATTCTTATTTTCGACTCTTGAAATAAAAGGCACCTGCTCTTGTTCATCCGTATTTAATTAATATAATATTTTAACTAAATATTACAAATTAGTAATAAATTATTAGTCATATAACTGCTTATAACTAAGAATATTATGTTTATGGCTCTTTGTTCCCGTTTTTATGGCGTACATGACGGATCTGACGCCGTGCCGGACGCTCTCCTGCATTAATCATGCCTGACTGCCGACATGAGATAGTACTCACCGGAGGAGATAGCCAATACAACGCTTTTCATGATTTCATAGCATCTTTGGCTCTTCGCTGTGTGAAGTGGGTAGTAATATAAAAAGCGTATATTACTACAGCAC
>NZ_MPJE01000040.1:0-44807 GCF_001975465.1 Chlorobium sp. KB01 | reverse complement strand
CTCTTGTTGTTTCGGGTTGATTGTGGCTATATTCTCTGAAAGGGTGTGCATGAATGTCGCTGCTTATTTTCTTGTCTAACTAACGGTAATATAAGCATTTGCGGTATTTTATGCCACCTTTTTTATTGCCTTCGTGAATAATTCAGGATAAACTTTTGCATTTTACTGAACTTCAAAAAAGCATTGTAGCTGGCGAATCTCTGAAGTTGGAACTCAAAAAGTCAACAGCAGAAAAAGATCGAGCTTGTCGCACTTTATGTGTTTTGGCTAACGGCCAAGGTGGGCAAGTGGTGTTTGGTGTAATTCCATCCGGCAAAATCGTAGGCCAAAAAGTAACTGATCGTACACTTGAAGAGCTGTCACAGGAGTTTCAAGGTTTTGAGCCACCACTTTCTCTTCAATTAGAGCGGATCCCGCTTTCCGAAGGGAATGAGCAAGGTTTGGAAGTTCTTTTGGTAGCAGTTGAACGAGCAACATCTGCTCCTGTTTCTTTTCGAGGCATACCTTACGAGCGCGTGCTGAACACAACTCGTGTTATGCATCGAGCCAATTATCAGCGGTTGTTGGTCGAGTCCATGCATACTACCGAACGCTGGGAAATACAGCCCGCTGTCGGATGCTGTGAGGCAGATCTCGACATTCATGAAATTATTGTCACCCTTGAAGAGTCCATTCGACGTGGGCGTAGCGTTGATCCTGGTACTCGCGAACCCTTGGCTGTATTGCGTGGCTTGGGTTTGCTTGTCAATGGCGAACAACTATCACGAGCAGCCATTGCCTTGTTTTGCAAAGACGAAGTGGCTTTACCAGAATTCCCGCAATTTAATCTCCGTGTTGCCCGCTTCAAAGGCACAACTCGCGATGAGTTTCTCGATAACCGGCAGTATACCGGTAATGCGTTTACACTCATGCGTCGGGCCGAGCGGTTCATGATTGATTGGCTCCCGGTAGCCAGCAAGATCGTATCGGGCCAAATGGTGCGTATCGACATGCCTGCGCTTCCTCCTGAAGCTGTGCGTGAAGCACTTGCTAACGCGTTTATCCATCGCGATTATACCAGTGCTGCCGGTTCTGTTGCTGTGGCCTTGTACGACGACCGTCTTGAAATTATCTCACCCGGTGAGCTTCATTTTGGATTAACTCCGGAAATACTTTATCAGCCTCACGAATCAAAACCCTGGAACCCTTGGATTGCCAAGGTGTTTTATCGTCGAGGGCTGATCAAAACCTGGGGGCGTGGCACTCTTAGAATTGCCAGTTTAATGCAGTCGGCTGGCTTGCCAGTACCGATTTTGCATGAAAATGCTGGCAGTGTGGTGATGACTTTTAAATTGCCAGAGCAGCGCAGCGGAGTAAATGTCGGAGTAAATGTCGGAGTAAATGCCCTTTTCGCATATATTCAGGCAAATCCAGGACATCGGGCAGGCGAAATGGCAGCATCTTTTAAGGTAACACAGAGGACTATAGAACGCTGGCTTAAACAACTGCGAGAAGCAGGCAAGATTGAGTACATGGGCTCACCAAAAACCGGTGGTTACTATCCTAAACAATAGTCCCGTTTTTGTAACCAAAACGTGGGACGCAGGTGATTAATTACACTTAAGGAGATTTTGGATTGAAGAGGAAGATGTTGTCAGCTAATTGCGCGAAGAAAGAAAGTGCTGAGTGCTGTGCGGAAGAGAAGAAAGGAAGGTTGTCCACGAATTTCACGAATTGGCACGAGGAAAGAAAGTGCTGAGGGGAAAAATAGTGCTGAGTTGAAGAGGAAGAGGTTGTCCACGAATTTCACGAATTTGTGAGAAAGGGAGTAGAAAAGTGCTGAGTAGTGAGTGCTGAGTTTAGTTTTGTGATGTGTAGCTTTCGTGTTACATTAAGTCTTGTTTGAGATAAATAGAGATTACAAATGCCGACACCTCATTTACCGACACCGGCAGTTCGAAAAGTGCTGCGCAAGTTAGGCAATAATATTCATGACGCACGGATGCACCGCAAACTTCCTATGAGTGTAGTCGCTGAGCGTGCTTCCACCTCCCGGCCAACACTCTCTCGTCTTGAAAAGGGAGACCCTGCTGTGAGCATCGGTATCTATGCCGGGGTACTCCAGGCTCTTGGGTTGTTGGATGATCTTGCCGGTATTGCTGATCCTGTGCGAGATAGCGTGGGCCAACAACTTGCGTCGGCAGCTTTGCCCAGGCGGGCTCGCATTCCGGTCAACCATCGCAGTGATCGAAATGCCTGACGTCGAGGTCTATATTGATTGGCAAGGTTCATGCCGATTTATCGGTCGACTTCACCGTCAATCTGGACGCGGGCGTGAGAAGGTTTCATTTGAGTATGATAACGCATGGATTGAGGCCTACGATAATTTTTCGATTGACGCATCACTTAAGGTGGGGCGTGGTGTTTTTGTTCCACGACCTCGGCAGGATATGTTTGGTACGTTAGGCGACTCTTCTCCTGACCAGTGGGGTCGGCGTCTCATGCGTCGTGCCGAGCGTCGCCGCGCTGAAAAAGAGAGGAGTGCTCCTCGTACGTTATTTGAAACAGACTATCTGTTGGGAGTTGTAGATGAGACTCGTCTGGGCGCTCTTCGCTTCAAATACCCCGGAGAGGAGGCTTTCCTTGCAAGAACAGAGAGTGGAGTACCAAAACTTATTGAGCTGGGAAAATTATTGGGTGCGAGCGAGCGGATTCTTCGCGATGAAGAGAGCGATGAAGATCTCATGTTGATTTTTGCTCCCGGGTCCTCACTTGGTGGTGCTCGCCCCAAGGCTTCAGTTATTGATCAGTATGGTCATCTTTCGATAGCCAAGTTCCCAAAGGAAAATGACGAATACAGCATTGAAACCTGGGAAGAGATTGCGTTGAGACTTGCCGAAAAAGCAGGGATACAGACACCAATTCATGAGCTGGTCAGGATTGCGGATAAAGCAATTCTGCTCTCCCGGCGTTTTGATCGAAATAATGCAGGGCGTATTCCATTCATGTCAGCTATGTCTATGACTGGATCGTTGGATGGTGAAGGCGGAAGCTATCTGGATATTGTTGATGCGCTTGGAGTATCCGGCGCTCAGGCGAAGGGAGACCGGGCCGATTTGTTTCGGCGTATGGTCTTTAATGTGCTGATTTCAAATGTGGATGATCATTTACGCAACCACGGTTTTTTGATGTTGAGCAGGCATGGCTGGACGTTGTCTCCAGTGTACGATCTTAACCCGACACCTCAGGACCTGAAACCGAGAGTTCTTTCCACAAACATCGACTTTGAAGATGGAACCTGCTCAATCGAGCTGGTTCAGGAGGTTGCCTCTCAGTTTGGATTACACAAGGTGGATGCGGATCGAATGATTGCTGACGTGGCTCGTGCTACGCAGACTTGGTGTGAAGTCGCAAAAACTGTTGGTGCACGCTCTGCTGATATAAAAAGAATGGAGAGCGCTTTTGAGCATGATGACTTGTATCGTGCATTACGCTTGTAAAGATTTTGTCCACGAATTACACGAAGAAGGAAAGTGCTGAGTTCTGAGTGCTGGGTGGAAAGAAAGTGCTGAGTAGTGAGTGCTGAGTGCTGAACGGAAGAGAAGAAAGGAAGGTTGTCCGCGAATGGCGCGAATTGGCACGAAAGGGAAAGAAAGTACTGAGTGCTGAGAAAAAGAGGAGAGTTTTTTCTCGAATTCACGAAGTAACACGAAGATTCAAATACGAAGTATGAAAGGAATTATTCTTGCGGGGGGATCGGGTTCGAGATTGTATCCGGTTACGAAAGGAATATCAAAGCAGTTGCTGCCGATTTATGACAAGCCGATGATCTATTACCCGCTGACGACTCTTATGCTTGCCGGGATCAGGGAGATTCTGATCATTACCACCCCTGAAGACCAGCCTATGTTTGTGAAACTGTTGGGCGACGGCAGTGACTGGGGTATTTCTCTTTCCTATACCGTTCAGCCCTCTCCTGACGGTCTGGCCCAGGCTTTCATTCTTGGTGAATCGTTCATTGGCAGCGATGATGTTGTGCTGATTCTTGGTGATAATATCTTTTTCGGATATGCCTTTACGCAGATGCTTGAAGCGGCAGTCAGGATGGTGACGGAGGAGCGCAAAGCCAATATTTTCGGCTACTATGTCATTGACCCTGAACGGTATGGTGTTGCGGAGTTCGATGCCGGGGGAAATGTGCTCTCTATTGAGGAAAAACCGGCGAAGCCGAAATCAAATTTTGCGGTTGTCGGGCTTTACTTTTATCCGAATGATGTGGTTGAAATCGCAAAAAATATTCGACCATCTGCAAGAGGCGAGCTTGAAATTACCTCGGTGAATGAGGAGTACCTTAATCGTAAATCCCTGAAATGCTCAATGCTCGGGCGTGGTTTTGCCTGGCTTGATACCGGTACGCATGAGTCTTTTCAGGAGGCTGGAAACTTTATACAGACAGTGGAAAAACGGCAGGGGTTGAAAGTTGCCTGCCCGGAGGAGATTGCCTGGCGTACAGGGTGGATCAGCGATACCGATCTGATGCGGTTAGCGGAACCGCTTATGAAGAATCAGTATGGCGAGTATTTGAAAAAGTTGCCTTCTCAGCGGTTTTAGTGGGATTGTCTACGAATTACACGAAAGGAAAAATAGTGCTGAGGGACGAGTGCTGAGTTTAAGAGAGGAAGAGGTTACCCGCGAATTGCGCGAATTTTCACGAATTGAGGCTTTTATTTTGATTCATTTTTGTTGATAGAATCCATGCGAGTTATTTTATCCGAGATACCCGATGTGCTGTTTTTTGAGCCGAAGGTGTTTGGTGATGATCGGGGTTATTTTTTCGAGTCGTTTCGCCAGGATTTGATTGAGAAGCATATAGGGCCTGTTTCATTTGTGCAGGACAATGAGTCCAAATCCTGCTATGGAGTATTGCGCGGGCTTCATTTTCAGATACCGCCCTATACCCAGTCAAAGCTTCTGCGTGCGGTTCAGGGCAGAGTGCTGGATGTTGCAGTCGATATCCGTCAGGGATCACCTTGGTATGGCAGGCATGTATCCTGCGTACTTGATGGTGAACGCAAGAATATGATGTGGATCCCGAAAGGATTTGCTCACGGTTTTGTTGTACTCTCGGAGACGGCTGTTTTTGCATACAAGTGTGACAACTACTATACACCTTCGCACGATGCAGGTATCATCTGGAATGATCCGGTTATTGGTATTGACTGGCAGCTTCCTGAAGGTGATGTCCGCTTGTCAGACAAGGATTGTCGGCAGCCGGTTTTCGGTCAGATGGATCTGTTTCCGTATGAAGCGTATGGCGGTGGAAAGAAAGTGCTGAGTAGTGAGTGCTGAGCGGAAGAGAAGAAAGGAAGGTTGTCTACGAATTTCACGAATTGGCACGAAAGTAAGGATGATGTCACGGATAAGAAATTTGTTCAGCGTCAAGAAATTGGTTTGAATCTATGATTATACCTGTGATTTTAAGTGGCGGTTCCGGGACAAGACTTTGGCCTCTTTCAAGAGCGTTGTATCCAAAGCAGCTTTTGTCGCTGGTTGGTGAAAGAACAATGCTGCAGGATACCGCTCTTCGCCTTGCTTCAGCCGATGATGTCGGGCCGATATACTGTGTATGCAATGAAAGTCACCGTTTTCTTGTAGCTGAACAGCTTCATGAGATAAAGGCCGATATCGGCGAGATCATTCTTGAGCCTGTCGGGCGCAATACTGCTCCGGCAGCGGCAGTGGCAGCAATGCTTGTTATGCGCAAGCACCCTGGAGCTCTTATACTTCTTCTGCCAGCCGACCATGTCATTCTTGATGCCCAGGCTTTCGCTGATGCGGTTTCAAAAGGCAAGGAGGCGGCTGAAGGGGGGGCTCTGGTTACCTTTGGTATTGTTCCTGCATCACCTGAAACCGGTTACGGCTATATCCAGGCGTCAGTAACGGGTGAGGAACAGGAGCAGGTCCATCCGGTTCTTGAATTTGTCGAGAAGCCGGATCAGCAAACAGCGGAACGTTATCTTGCTTCGGGCGACTATTTCTGGAACAGTGGAATCTTTCTTTTCAAGGCAGAGAGCTATCTGCAGGAGCTTGAGATGAATGCTCCGGCCATTACGGCTGCATGCAGAGAGGCTTTAGGCAAAGCGGTCAAAGATCTCGATTTTGTAAGGCTGGATAGTGAAGCTTTTCAGGTTTCCCCATCAGATTCCGTAGACTATGCCGTGATGGAAAAAACAGATCGGGCCGTACTCGTTCCTCTTGAAGCCGGATGGAATGATGTCGGGGCATGGTCGGCGCTTTGGGATGTTCACGAACGTGACGAAGCGGGCAACGTGAAAAAGGGTGATGTGCTGCTGCACGATGTCCGTAACAGCTATATACATGCAACCAGCCGTCTTGTCACTGCCGTTGGTCTCGATGATCACATTATTGTTGAGACCTCCGATGCGGTGCTTGTTGCCACAAAAGATCGGGTTCAGGATGTCAAGTTGCTTGTCGAACAGCTTAACCGGAAAGAGCGGGATGAAGCGGTCATGCACCGGAGGGTCTACCGTCCCTGGGGTTCCTATGAAACGGTTGATTATGCTGACCGGTTCAAGGTAAAGCGAATAACGGTCAACCCCGGAGCGGCGCTTTCGCTACAGAAACACAATCACCGAGCCGAACACTGGGTTGTCGTGAAGGGAACAGCGCTGGTGACTGTTGAAGAGCAGCAGATTACGCTCCATGAAGATCAGTCAACCTATATTCCTGTGGGTTCATTTCACCGTCTGGAAAATCCCGGAGATCTGCCGCTCGATCTGATAGAGGTTCAGACCGGCAGTTATCTGGGAGAGGATGATATTGTGCGTGTGGAAGATCGTTACGGGCGGCAGTAGATACGAAGAAAGAGAGTGCTGAGGGTTGAGTGCTGAGCGAAGAAAAGAGGAAGAGATTGTCCACGAATTACACGAATTTATACGGATGAAGAGGGTGAAGTGATTCTTGATTTTGGATTGAAAATTTAATACCGTGAAATACACGAAACAGGACATAAGATGATCTATGCTGCTGATTAACAAGTTACTTCCGATGCTGGTGCTGCCTTTGGGGTTGAGTCTGCTGCTGACAGTTGCGGGGTTGGTGCTTCGCAGGCGGTTGCTGATCGGGCTTGGTATTCTGGTTTTGGGAATGTTCAGCTTGCCAGTAGTCAGTACTGCCTTGATTCGGGCGGTGGAGGGCTGGTCTGCAAGGGTTCCGGTGAGTTCTTTGCATCGTGCGGATGCGATTGTGGTATTAAGTGGCATGGTTATGCAGCTTGAGGGAGCTCCACTTGGTGAATGGGGTGAGGCGGTAGATCGTTTTGAGGGAGGAATCGAGCTTGTCAGGGCAGGGATTGCACCGGTTATTGTGTTTACTCGTGGTCAGCTTCCATGGCAGCCTGATGCAGTTCCCGAAGGGGAGCTGCTCGCAAAACGGGCGATGCTGCTCGGGGTCCCGGAGAAGGTGATTCGGTTAACAACAATTGCCGGGAATACTGCTGATGAAGCCGTAGCCGCCGGAAAGCTTCTTGGGGTCAGAAGAGGTGTGCGAAAAAAAATTATACTGGTTACGAGCGCATTCCATATGCGCCGTGCTGCGATGCAGTTTGAAAAGGCCGGATTTCAGGTAGAGCGTTATCCGGTTGATTTTCAGACGGGGAATAATAGTGATATGACCATTCTGGATTTTCTTCCTGATGCTGAAGGCTTAAGAGTGTCGTCAAAAGCATTGCGGGAGATGATCGGGTGGGTTTACTACTGGGCGAAAGGTTGAAGAGAAGAAAGTGGACTCCAGTGGACGAAGAGATGGTGGAAGGAAGTGGACGTGAGTGGACGAAGAGTGCTGAGTAGTGTGTGTTGAGCGGAAGAGAAGAAAGGAAAGTTGTCCACGAATTTCACGAATTGGCAAGAATTCTTATGAATGTAGGGGCGGGTTGAACCCGCCTTTTTTTGTTGGTGTATTTGGTGTGTTATTGTGACAGCGAGGGGGGACGGTCGTGACCTACTGTATTTACGAGAAGAACAACAAGTGGTGAGGAAGGTGTAGGGGCGCCCCTGCGTGGTTGCCCTGTTGAAGAAGCTGTCCACGAATTACACGAATTTACACGAATGAATTCTCCTGTTATTTTTCTTTAATTTGTAATATATGCGTATTTGGATTGGGTTGGCGTCGTGCATATATTTGTTTTTAAGCAACGGTTCGGATCATGGCATGGTATGCCTTTTCGGGAAGTAAAGCTGATTATGCCTGAACAAATTAACAGGTATGGATACTTCGAACGATCAATACGATAGTCCGTGGAAGGAGGTCATTGAGCGCTATTTTCCGGAGTTTATGGCGTTTTATTTCCCTGATGCCTGTGCGGAAATTGATTGGTCACGAGAACATGTTTTTCTTGATCAGGAGTTGCGGGCAGTGGTACAGGATGCAGAATTGGGAACGTGCTTTGTTGACCGGCTGGTCAGGGTGAATGTGCTGAAAGGATGTTTGTGTACAACTATCGGCTCTTTGATCGATACAAAAGGCCTGTAGCAAGTTTGGCAGTGCTGGCGGATGAGCAGAGGCAGTGGAAACCTTCTTCTTATGGGCACAGCTATTAATTTATTCCGCAATTCGATTGCTTCTTTGGGCGGTGCTCACAATCCTCATGTACTACGTGTACACTCCGGTTGCTCCGCTCCGTCCGCCTCGCACTCAAACCGCTCACGACAATTAATAGCTGCGCCCTAATGGTTTCACCGTGTTCGGTTGTCGCCATACTTTGGAATTTCCTGTAGCCAAACTGAGCGAATATGAGGATAAGCTCGATGAACTTCTTGTTTCGAATAACGCATTTGGTTTAATTACAGCAGCACATATCCTGACACAGCAAACCCGAAAGCAGCATCAGGAACGGTATAAAGCCAAACTGGGGTTAATACGAATACTGTATCGACGGCACCGGGATAAACAACGCGTCATCGATTTGTTTAGTGTTTTGGATTGGTTAATGCAACTGCCGGAATGGTTGGATAGTCAGGTCTGGCAAGAACTTGAAACGATAGAGGAGAGTAAAAAAGTGCAATATATCACCAGCGTAGAAAGAATTGGTATAGCCAAAGGCATGGCAACCGGTATGGCCAAAGGTGTTGAAAAGGGTCGAGTAGAAGGTGAATCCCGGTTACTGAGAAGATTGCTTGAACGTCGTTTTGGCGTTTTGCCTTTATGGGTATCAGAGCAGTTAGCAAACGCTTCAGAGCAACAGTTAGAAGCTTGGGGTGAAGCCATCCTCACCGCCCCAACGCTTGAAGCGGTTTTCAACTGACCGTCATTCGGAAAATGAAGAATGTTGTCCACGAATTACACGAATTGAGGAATGAGAAGAGGGTGGTCCACGAATTTCACGAATTGGCAAGAATTCTTATGAATGTAGAGGCAGGTTGAACCCGCTTTTTTTTGTTAGTGTATTTGGTGTACTATTCCTTAGTGGTTACTTTGTTTTTCAATATTTTTTGGGTGTAACGCCATGGTTTAAATAAAGAGGTCCGGATATTATGGTTGAGGAAGCGAGTGTGCGTTGGTATGCAGTTTATGTTCGATCCCGTTGTGAAAAAAAAGTTTACCGGATGCTGCTTGAAAAGCAGATTACTACTTTTCTTCCGCTGATTGAAACATGGAAGCAGTGGAGTGACCGGAAGAAAAAGGTGAGCGAGCCGCTTTTCAGGGGTTATGTGTTTGTCCATATTGATATGCGCCATGATCATTTGCAGGTTCTGGAGATGGAAGGGGTGGTGAAGTTCATTGGAATAGGGAAAGTCCCTTCGGTGATAGCTGAAAAAGATATTGACTGGTTGAGAAAACTGGTGAGGGAGCCTGGTGCGATCGGGCGCACAGTCACCGCTATTCCGGTTGGCCAGAAGGTCAAGGTGCTTGCCGGGCCGTTCAAAGATTTTGAAGGTGTTGTCGTGAAGCAGGGGAGAGAGGCTTCCCTTGTTGTCTTTTTTGACAGTATCATGCAGGGGGTCGAAGTCACTATTTTACCTGATGTTTTGCAACCGGTTACCGGTTCGCGGAAGGCTTTGCCCGGTGAAGAGCATAAAGAGCTGGTAGAGGTTGAAAAGCATTTTCTGAAGACCTGAAGCAAAGTGGACGCAAGTGGACGAAGAAATGGTGGACAGAAGTGGACGGAGTGGACGAAAAGCGCTGAGTGCTGAGTGCTGAGTGCTGAGGGAAGAGATGAGGAAGAGGTTGTCCACGAATTGTACGAATTTACACGAATGTTGGGGCGGGTTGGAACCCGCCCTTTGTATGATTTAATTCAATCGCCTGAAGGGCAATAAACCTTAACGGGAGGGTTTGTGGAGCTTAAGGAGCATGTATCGGTTCGTGATATTTTCAGCATGCCGGTTATCGTGGCTGCACTGGGTTACTTTGTTGATATTTATGACCTGGTGCTTTTCAGTATTGTCAGGGTTCCGAGCCTGAAGTCATTCGGACTTGGAGGCAGGGAGCTGATTGACTACGGGGTTTTTCTCCTGAACATGCAGATGATCGGCATGCTTGTCGGGGGTATTCTCTGGGGTTGGCTCGGCGATAAAAAGGGGCGCCTGAAAATTATGTTTGCCTCGATTCTGCTCTACTCTCTTGCCAATATTGCCAACGGTCTTGTGACCACTCTTCCGGCTTATGCGGTTTTGCGTTTCATTGCCGGTGTCGGGCTTGCCGGTGAGCTCGGGGCGGGCATTACCCTTGTTTCTGAAGTGCTGCACACACGCATCCGCGGTTACGGAACCATGCTGGTGGCTTCAATCGGTGTTTCGGGCGCCATTCTTGCCAACTATGTGGCCAATACCTATGAGTGGCATAATGCCTTTTTTATCGGAGGCGGGCTTGGCCTTCTCCTGCTTGCCGCCCGGGTGAAGGTTGCCGAGTCGGGGATGTTTAAAAAAATGGAGGAGAAATCCGGGGTGAGCAGAGGCAACATGTTTGCCCTCTTTACCGACCGGGGCCGTTTTTTACGCTATATCAACTCCATCATGATCGGCGTGCCGATCTGGTTTGTTGTGGGTGTGCTGATCACCTTCTCTCCCGAATTTGCCGTTGAGCTTGGTACAACCGGACCTGTTTCTGCCGGAAATGCCGTGATGTTCTGCTATCTCGGTCTGGTGTTCGGTGATCTTTCGAGCGGTCTCTTGAGCCAGCTTTTGCAGAGCAGGAAGAAGGTTATTCTGCTGTTTATGCTGCTGACTGTCGTCTCCATTGCACTCTATTTTCTCCAGGGCAATCGCACTCCTCAATTCTTCTATGCAGTATGTGCTGTTTTAGGTTTTTCCGGTGGATACTGGGCTATTTTTGTGACCGTTGCGGCCGAGCAGTTCGGCACCAATCTCCGTGCAACGGTGGCGACAACCGTTCCGAATTTTGTTCGCGGCATGGTGGTGCCCATCACGATGCTCTTTCAGTTCAGCAAGGGCTTTTTCGGTCTGGAATCAGGAGCTCTCCTGGTCGGCGCACTCTGCATTTCTGTAGCCTTCATTTCACTTAACTCTCTTGCAGAGACCTTCCACAAGGATCTTGATTATTACGAGGAGTTTCTGTGAGGAAAGAAGAAGAAAGTGGACACCAGTGGACGAAGAGAGGAAAAAGTGCTGAGTGCTGGGTGCTGAGCGAAGAGAAGATGAAGGGGGAGGGGGAGGCTATTTGTCTCCGTAATGACCTTTTATGGAGACGACATAGACCAGCACTACAGAGTTGTCTATGCGATATATGATCCGGTCTTTTTTATTCAGTCTTCTGGACCAATATCCTGACTGATCGCCTTTCAGGCGCTCTGGTTTGCCTGTTCCGGTGGTTGGGTGCTCAGACAACTCAAGGAATAGTTTGTCTACTTTCCTTATAAATGCCGAATCGTTAAGCTGTTGTATGGCCAGCAACTCCTTTTTGGATTGAGGCGAAAGCGCTAATGTATACTTGCCCATATGTTGGCTGGGTTCTTGATGACCGTATGCCTGCCGGCATCAAAATCCTCCTCAGCCTCTTTAATGATTTGCTGAAGTTCCTGCTGCTCAACAGAATTGTCACTGGCATCTGTTCTATCGGGTTGATAACCATTTTTTTTGGGGGTTAACACAAAAACCCCCTTGTTTCTGTGGCGTACAAGTACCTGTTCCTTTTTTTGCATTGCGATATCAAGGTACTTGCCAATGTTTTTACGCAGTTCTGTGCTGGTGATCTCTATCATGTTTCAACAGTTCATGGTTAATTTTCAAGTTACTAAATGAACAGGGATTTTTTCGAAATAGTTCGGGTGGGGAAAGAAAGTGCTGAGTGCCGGGTAACGAGTGCTGAGTGCTGATCGAAGAAAAAAGGGGAAAAGATTTTTGGCCACGAAAGACGCGAAAAGGCACGAAAAAAAGGAAGAAAGTGGACACCAGTGGACGAAGAGATGGTGGACAGAAGAGGACGGAGTGGACAAGAGAGGAAAAAGTGCTGAGTGCTGGGTGGAAAGAAAGTGCTGAGTAGCGAGTGCTGGGTGCTGAGTCGAAGAGAAGAAAGGAAGGTTTGTCCGCGAATTTCACGAATTTGCACGAAAAATAGTTATCATGGTAAGATATCCTTACATCATTACCATTTGAAAGGAATGCCATGTTAGCTAAAATCACCAGCAAGAATCAGTTGACCTTGCCAAAATCTATTGTAACCTCCATTCCCAAAACAGATTATTTTGAAGTAGAAGTTGAGAATGGTCGAATTATGCTTACGCCCGTGCGTATTCAGCAGGCAGATGCAGTGCGAGCCAAATTAGAGGCTTTGGGTATTAATGACCAGGATGTTCTGGACGCGGTAGAGTGGGCAAGAAAAAGTCAGCAATGAGCTGTCGCATAGTGCTTGATACGAACTGTATTATTTCCGGGTTGATATTTTCACGCCGGAAGATGGCATGGTTGCGTCATAGTTGGCAGTCAGGTGCTATCATTCCGTTAGTCTGCAAGGAAACTGCCAGCGAACTTTTGAAGGTGTTGGCATATCCGAAGTTCAGGCTCACGAACAGAGAGCGAATGTCATTGCTGTCAGATTTTCTGCCTTATGCTGAAACGGTCACGTTGCTTGATGTATCGCCTGATTTACCTGTAATCAGAGATAAAGCTGATCAGATATTTATAACGTTAGCTGTGGTTGGTAAAGCCGATGCTTTAGTCACTGGCGATAATGACCTGCTTGTTATCAAGGATAGCTTTAAGACTCTGCCGATTATGTCGCTCAGCGAATTAGAGGAATGGTTGAAAAGATGAGGAAAGTGGACACCAGTGGACGAAGAGATGGTGGACAGAAGTGGACGTCAGTGGACAGGAGGTAAAAAGTGCTGAGTAGCGAGTGCTGGGTGCTGAGTCGAAGAGAAGCGGTTGAAGAGATTAGGGATTCTGGATGCTGACTTTTGGATTGAAAGCGTTGCAGAGATTTTGAATCGAGCTCCGGAGGAGCGCGATATTGGTAGCGGCGAGAGCTGAGCCGAAGATGGGAGAAGAGAAGAGGAAGAGGTTGTCCACGAATTTCACGAATTGGCACGAAACGAAATCGGGGTTGTTTTTTATGCCGATAATTTTTGGATATCGAGTGGTAACTTGTTCAGAATTAATTCTTTGAGGTTTATTTTTTTTCTGGCATTGTCAATATCCATACCCACAAGTGCTCCTGTCTCGTCATAGTCGAGAACAACTCCTTCTGATATTTCGATACTTTCAGAACTCTCTTTTTCTGAAAATTCGATATACAATGAATCCGTATCCGGGTAGTAATTAATTTTCATCTTTGTATCTCCGATCTGGAAATGCGTTATGTATCGTGACTTTGTCGTCAAGGGTTATGACGCGTAATATTTTCCCATCAAGCTGGTCAATTTTCCCCCAAAAGCGATAGCGGTTCTCTTCCTGCTTTTCTATTCGAATCGGGTTTTCAATAACTTCAATACACCACTCCTTTTTGAGGTAAGCTCTTTTGCTTAATACTTGATTTTCAAAGTATGGAGTGAATTTATAGACAGTGGGCATTACCTGGAATTGGTTCAAAAAGAAATTCTGCCGTACTACCGATTATAAGTTATAGAGAATCATGTCGTTTTGCAACTCTATGCTATAAGTGGAAGAAATTCTGGATTTTGGATGCTGAATTCTGAATTGCCGTGTTTTTTAATCCAAAATCTAAAATCCGGAATCAAGCATTATCAAGCCAAGGGTGTCATTTCCATTTTGAGGTAGCGGCCGGTGTGGGAGTGTGCCATGGTGGCTATCGCTTCGGGTGTTCCTTCTGCTATTATTTCCCCCCCTTCATTCCCCCCTTCAGGCCCGAGGTCTATTACCCAGTCACTGTTTTTGACGATATCGAGGTTGTGCTCGATGATAATGACGCTGTTGCCTTTGTCCACAAGCTTGCGCAGGACCTCGAGAAGGTGCTGGATATCCTGGAAGTGCAGTCCGGTTGTCGGTTCATCGAGAATGTAGAGCGTTTTGCCGGTCTGGATTTTGGCCAGTTCAGCCGAGAGTTTGATGCGCTGGGCTTCTCCGCCCGAGAGCATGGGGGAGGGCTGGCCGAGTTTGAGGTAGCCGAGCCCGACGCTCTGCATGGTGGTGAGGATGCGCCGAATACGGGGAAAGTCGACAAAGAACTCCGAAGCCTCTTCGATGGTCATTTCAAGCACATCGGCGATGGATTTGCCGTGGTATTTGACGAGCAGGGTTTCGCGGTTGTAGCGCTCTCCCTTGCAGTTTTCGCACTGCACATAGACGTCGGGCAGAAAGTTCATCTCGATTTTGCGGGTTCCCGCTCCCTGACACACTTCACAGCGTCCTCCCTTGACGTTGAAGCTGAAGCGTCCGGCTTTGTAGCCGCGTATCTGCGCTTCAGGCAGTCGGGTAAAGAAGTCGCGGATAAAGGTGAACGCGCCGGTATAGGTTACCGGGTTGGACCGGGGTGTGCGCCCGATCGGTGACTGGTCGACATTGACCACCTTGTCAATATTCTGGATTCCCTCCACACTCTCATAGGGATAGGTCAGAAGTTTTGATCGATAGAAGTGGCGTGCAAGTATCGGGAAGAGTGTTTCATTGATCAGGGTTGATTTACCTGATCCGCTGACGCCGGTAATGCTGACGAGCGAGCGAAGGGGAATGGTGATGTCAACGTTTTTCAGGTTGTTTCCTCTGCACCCTTTGATTGCGAGGAATTGCCTCTCCTCTCCGTCACTTTTTTTCTCACCCCTGAAGCTGACATGGCGTGTTCCGTTGAGATACTCCGCTGTGAGTGAATGCGGATCCAGGGTTGCGGCTGTTCCCTGTGCAACAATCTCTCCGCCGTACTCTCCCGCTCCTGGTCCGAGATCGATGATCTCATCGGCCTCAAGCATGGTATCCTTGTCGTGTTCGACCACGAGTACCGTGTTGCCGAGATCGCGAAGCCGTTTCAGCGAATCGATAAGTTTGTGGTTGTCGCGCTGGTGGAGGCCGATACTTGGTTCGTCGAGCACGTAGAGCACTCCGCTGAGCTGTGAGCCGAGCTGTGAGGCAAGCCTGATTCGCTGTGCTTCCCCACCGGAGAGGGTCTGTGAGCCTCTGTCGAGCGAGAGGTAGCCGAGTCCTACATTCAAAAGAAATTCGAGCCGCTTGATGATTTCATGCAGCACGGGGGTGGCAACCAGCAGCTCTTTTGGTGTCAGGGTTGGAGGCAGGGCGCTGAAAAAAGCAAGGGCATCAGGCAGCGGGAGCGCTTCGGCTTCGGCAATGTTGAGGTCGTTGATTTTAACCATGAGGCTCTCCTTGCGCAGCCGGGCCCCTTTGCACTCGGGGCATGCCTGATGGATCATGAAACTCTCCGCCCACTCCCTGATTTTCGGGGAGCCTGCATTGCGGCGGATCTCGTCAACGTAGGGGAGCGCTCCGGGAAAAGGCTGGGGATAGAGGGTGTCGTGGCCGGAGTAGGAGTAGCTGACGTTGAATGTCCGGCTTCCCGACCCTTCAATCAGAATATCAAGAGCCTCTTTTGGTATGTCACCAAGAGGGGTGTCAAGGGTAAAGTCAAACTCCCTGGCAATAGCCCTGATCACCTGCCAGAGGTTTCGTTTGCCGGGTTTGCCGAACGGGTCAAGTCCCCCCTCGTTGAGAGAAAGCGAGAGGTCGGGAATCATCAACTCTCCCGAAAGCTGCATCAGCTCACCGAGGCCGTTGCACTTCGGGCATGCTCCGTAAGGGGAGTTGAAGCTGAAATGGTTCGGCGCAAGGGTATCGACCGGAACGGAGCCGTCCGAGTAGGCGTAGCGGGTGCTGAAGACCAGCTCCTTCAGGTGGCTGTCAACCGGATCACAGATTACCGTTGACTTGTGTTCAGAGAGGCTGATGGCAAGCGAGACGGCCTGTTTGAGCCGGTCAGCGCAGTCAGGACCGATCACCATCCGGTCCACCACCAGTTCAATCGAGTGGCTTTTATACCGCTCAATCTGCATGTTTTTTTCCATCTCCCGGTACTCGCCGTCAATACGGACCCGGAGATAGCCTTTGAGGAGGAGGCGCTCAAAGAGCTCGCGATAGTGCCCTTTGCGACCGGCAACAAGAGGGGAGAGAATCTGGATTTTCGTTCCTTCAGGAAGAGCAAGTATGGCTTCACAGATCTGTTCCTCGCTCTGTTTCTGCAGCATATGGCCGGTAACGGGGTCGTAGCGTCGTCCGGCCCTGGCGTAGAGCAGGCGGATGAAGTCATGAATTTCCGTGATGGTCCCGACTGTTGAGCGGGGAGAGCGGTTTGTGCTCTTCTGGTCGATGGCTATAACGGGTGAGAGACCTTCAATAAAATCAACGTCCGGGCGTTCTATGCTGCCGATATACTGGCGTGCATAGGGGGAGAGGGTCTCCATAAAGCGGCGCTGACCTTCGGCATAGATGGTGTCGAAGGCGAGGCTGGATTTTCCGGAGCCTGATAGTCCGGTAATGACAACAAACCGGTTGCGCGGTATATCGAGAGAGATGTTTTTGAGATTGTGGACTCTGGCGCCTCTGATATTGATATGACTGTATTCCATTGTTCTCTCTATTCTCTTTTAGGGCACCCCTATTAATTCGTGCTATCGGGGCACTGCTATAAATATATTCCGTCCAAACTGTGGGAGTGATATTTCTATCTCGCCCCCCGGCAGATCGCAAAGATCAAACCGCTTGCGACAATAAAAAGTGCTGCCCGAATGAGCGTTTATGGCTCCGGTTTATTTTGTGCTGTTGAGCAGCATAACGGAACGAATTTCAATATCGATATTATTTTCCGTAAGCACACTGAAAAAGGTAAGAGCACCGCTATAAATTTATTCTGCGATTCGATTACTTCGTTGAGTGGTGATCTGAAAAGAGAAGAGGGAGAGAGTGGACTTTAGTGGACGAAGAGATGGTGGACAGAAGTGGACGAAGTGGACAGGAGGAAAAAAGTGCTGAGTAGCGATTGCCGGGTGGTGAGTCGAAGAGAAAAATCAGGGGAACCACAAGGGATTGCTCCTGCACTATTTCGTCTGTTTCGTGGTTTAAAAATTTTCAAACTGCTCGCGAACATACATAGAGGTGCCCTTATCATGAAAAAGGCGGCCGGTGGCCGCCTTTTTCATAAGAACATGGTGTGTGTGTGAAAAGCTTCAGCCCTGCAGTGCAGCTCTTGCAGCGGCAAGGCGTGCAATCGGAACCCGGAAAGGGCTGCATGAAACGTAGTTGAGTCCTATCTGGTGGCAGAACTCGACTGAAGAGGGATCGCCTCCGTGTTCGCCGCAGATGCCGAGTTTGAGATCCGGTTTGACTGAACGACCCTCTTTGGCAGAGATACTCATCAGTCGGCCAACGCCATCCCTGTCAATGGATTCAAACGGGTTGCGGGCAAAGATCTCCTGCTGCTGGTAGGTCGGCAGGAACTGGCCGGAGTCGTCGCGGCTCATACCGAGTCCCATCTGGGTCAGATCGTTGGTGCCGTAGCTGAAGAAATCAGCAGCGGTTGCAATCTGGTCGGAGGTGATTGCCGCACGAGGAACCTCGATCATGGTGCCCACGAGATACTTGACACCGGTTCCCTGTTCGGCTATGACGCTGCGGGCTGTTTTGTGGATGATTTCACTGGTGATCTCAAGCTCTTTTACCGTGCTGACCAGAGGAACCATGATTTCAGGAACAACTTCGAGTCCCTCCTTCTTGATTTTGCAGGCGGCCTCAATAATGGCGCGGACCTGCATGACGGTGATTTCAGGGTGGAGGATGCCGAGGCGACAGCCGCGGAGGCCGAGCATCGGGTTGAACTCGTGCAGATCGCTGATGCGCTCCTTTACTGCGGCAACCGATTTGCCCATCTTTTTGGCAAGGGATTCGATTTCGCTGTCGGTGTGCGGCAGGAACTCGTGCAGCGGAGGATCAAGGAGCCTGATGGTGACAGGGCGTGAGCCCATAGCCTTGAAGAGTCCGTAGAAGTCTTCGCGCTGGTAGGGAAGCAGTTTTTCAAGCGCTTTTTTACGACCGTCAACATTTTCGGCCAGAATCATTTCGCGCATCGCGTCAATGCGCTCTCCGCCGAAGAACATGTGCTCGGTGCGGCAGAGGCCGATTCCTTCCGCGCCGAAGGTGATGGCGATCTCGGCCTGGTCAGGCTGGTCGGCATTGGTGCGGATGTTGAGTTTGCGGTATTTGTCGGTCCACTCCATGAGCTGCTTGTAGATCGGCCAGGTAGGAGCATCTTCGGGTTTCAGGGTCTTGTCGACCAGAACCTCGATAATCTCGGAGTTTTTGGTTGCAACCTTTCCGGCAATGACTTCGCCGGTGCTGCCGTCGATGGAGATGTAGTCCCCTTCCTTGAGCACAGTCGGGTGGCCGGGAACACGAAGTTCGCCTTTCTGGTAGTCGATGCTGAGTGCACCGCATCCCACAACGCAGACTTTGCCCATCTGGCGGGCAACAAGCGCTGCATGGGAGGTCATGCCGCCGCGTTCGGTGAGAATGCCTTCCGAAACAGCCATACCCTTGATGTCTTCAGGTGAAGTTTCGATACGCACAAGAATGACATCCTCTCCGCGCTTGCCGGCCTCATAGGCATCAACCGCATTGAAGTAGATTTTTCCGGTTGCAGCGCCGGGCCCGGCATTCAGGCCGGTAGCAAGCAGGCGCCCGCCTGAAATAGCGGCCCTTTTCTCATCGAGGTTAAAGACGGGACGGAGAAGCTGGTTGAGCTGTTCAGGCTCAATGCGCATCAGTGCCTCTTTTTCGTCGATCAGTTTTTCGTTGAACATGTCAACAGCGATTTTGACAGCGGCAAAACCGGTTCTTTTGCCGACACGGCACTGCAGCATGAAGAGCTTGTTGTTCTCGATGGTGAACTCGATGTCCATCATGTCGTGGTAGTGGTGTTCGAGAATCGAGCGGATATCTTCAAGCTGGTCGTAGATTCCGGGGTTCTCTGCCTTGAGCTGTTCGATTTTGAGCGGTGTTCTTGTTCCCGCCACAACGTCTTCGCCCTGGGCATTCATCAGGAATTCGCCGTAGAAGATGTTGTCGCCGGTGGCGGCATCGCGGGTGAAGGCTACGCCGGTTCCGCAATCTTCGCCCATATTGCCGAAGACCATCGCCTGTACGTTGCAGGCTGTACCCCAGTAGCCGGGGATGTGGTTCAATTTGCGGTATACAATGGCCCGTTCGTTGTTCCAACTGTTGAATACGGCGCCGATGGCTCCACGGAGCTGTTCGTGAGGATCTTCGGGGAAAACCTTGCCGGTTTTTTCAAGAATGGCGGCTTTGTATTTGCCGACGATATCCTGCAGGTCTTCAACCTTGAACTCGGTGTCAAGTTCAATGCCAAGCTCGTGTTTTTTTGCTTCAAGTATCTTTTCGAAAGGATCAATCTCTTTTTTGTCTGCGGGTTTCAAATCCAGCACAACATCGCCGTACATCTGTACGAACCGGCGGTAGCAGTCCCATGCAAAGCGGGGGTTGCCCGATTTTTTTGCAAGACCGGCAACGGTTTTTTCATTCAGACCAAGATTGAGAATGGTGTCCATCATGCCGGGCATGGAGGCTCTTGCACCTGAACGGACTGAAACAAGCAGGGGATTTTCGGGGTCTCCGAATTTTTTTTCAAGCACCTCTTCGATTTTTGTCAGGGCCAGGGGAATATCCTTGTCGAAGAGATTTGCAGGGTAGGTTTTCTGGTGGTCGTAATAGTAGGTGCAGACTTCGGTTGAAATGGTGAATCCGGGAGGGACAGGCAGGCCGATGTTGGCCATTTCTGCCAGGTTGGCGCCTTTACCGCCCAGCAGGTTTTTCATTGACGCATCCCCTTCTGCAGAACCGCCCGAGAAGCGGTAGATGTACTGCTTGGCAGCAGCTTTTTCGTTACTCATCTCAGATGTTGGCATTGTTTTTCAGGAGTAAATTTATCTTTTCACCAGATTAACAAAATGGGAGATGGTGAAAAAACAGATGAAGTTGACTACTATTACAAGAATTGAAATTTAATAAAAAAAAACTATGTAAAAACCCCCGGAACAGAGATAATCCATCCATCCAATATGGAAACTGAACTGATTGTTATACTGCTGCAAATTATGCGAATTTCGGTGCCCTATGTGCTTACCTCTGTGGGGGCAACGTTTTCCGAGCGAGGTGGAGTTGTCAACCTTGCTCTTGAGGGGCTGATGCTTGCCGGCGCTTTTGGTGCGGCCTGGGGCCAGTACCGGAGCGGTTCCGCTCTTGCAGGGATTGGACTGGCTCTTGTTTCCGGTCTCTTGGTTGCGCTGCTCTTTGCCTTTATCACTGTTACCCTGAAGGCTGACCAGATTGTTGCAGGGATTGCAGTCAATATTCTTGTCATGGGCGCCACCCGTTTCGGCCTCACTTTGCTTTACGGCAGTTCCATGAACTCCGCGCGTGTTGCGGGTATTGATGTCCCGTTTTTCTTTCTGGATCCTCTTTTTCTTGCGGCGGTATTCTCAGTGCTGACAGCTCATTTTCTGCTTTTCAAAACCCCTTACGGTCTCAGGCTCCGGGCGGCCGGAGAGAGCGCAGAAACGGCCGGGAGTGCGGGGATCAATGTTGAGCGCATGCGTTACAGCGGTGTTCTGGTTTCAGGGGCTCTTGCAGCGCTGGCCGGTGCTTTTCTGGTTTTTCAGCAGCACTCCTTTACGGATAACATGTCGGCAGGCAGAGGATATATGGCGCTTGCTGCCATGATTATCGGCAGGTGGACACCGCTCGGTGCTGCGGCTGCAAGCCTGATGTTCGCTGCCGCCGAATCCATGCAGATCTGGATGCAGACCGGATGGATTCCATCCCAGCTTGTGCAGTCAATGCCCTATATCATCACGCTCATTGTGCTTGCGGGGCTCGGGAGGAGGAGAGGGAAACGTGCTGAGGGAAGATGAAGAAAGTGGACCAAGTGGACGAAGAGATGGTGGACAGCGGTGGACGCCAGTGGACAGGAGGGGAAGAAAAGAGCTGAGTCGCGAGTGTTGAGCGGATGGGGGAATTATATGATAATATACAATGTTTGTATATTGATTTATAACCTCTAAAAAACTTAGTGATGCCTACTGTTACCGTTAATATTGCTTTTCAGGATTCATTACTGGATCAAATTGATAAAACAGCCAGGAAGGAGTTCAGAAGCCGTTCAGAGCTGATCAGGGAGGCAGCCAGGCTATACATTGAGCGCCGGAGCCAGTGGAGTGATCTTTTTGCGCTGGGCGATATGGTTGTACAGAAAAATCAATTGACCCAGGATGATGTGTCGGGTGAGATAGCCTCAGCGCGTGCTGCGAGAACCACATCTGCATGAGGATTGTTTGCGACACCAATGTTCTCATTTCCGGATTTCTTTTTGGTGGAAATCCACGAGAGGTGCTGAGACTCTGTTCATCGGGCAAGGTGATAAATTGTATTTCTCCTGCAATAATTCAGGAGGTGGAAGCAGTATTGCATCGTCCCAAGTTTGCACTTTCACCTGAGCAGGTATACAGGATTATTGGATTGTTCAGGGATACGTTTATGATGGTGACGCCCAAAAATCAGGTTGATTTTATAACTCTTGATCCTGATGATGACCGGATTCTTGAAGCTGCGGATGCGGCAGAGGCAAAGATGATTGTTTCAGGTGACAAGCATTTGCTCGAACTGGTCTTCTGGAAAGATATTCTTATTATGACCCCGGCTGATTTTTTAAAAGTGCTGAGCGAAGAAAAAAGGGGAAAAGATTTTTAGCCACGAAATACACGAAAAGGCACGAAAAAAAGAAAGAAAGTGGACCAAGTGGACGAAGAGCTGGTGGAGACCCTCCTGCTGTCCACTTTTTTCCTTGTGAAATCAGAGCATTGCGATGATTTCTGTAACGAGTTTTCCGATTCCTTTGGCTACTTCGGCTATGGATGTTTCGAGCATGTAGGCGGGGGTGCTGACCACTTTTCCCTGTTTGCTGACTATGGCTTCCGAGGCCGTACATTCAATGTGCCGGGCGCCCATGGCTTCGATGTTTCCGGCGGTCTCTTTGTCGCAACCGCTTGTCAGTTCAATTTTCTGCTCCCCAAGAACCTTTGCGCCGATCACCGGGGTTATACAGATGAATCCGAGTGGTTTTCCGGCTTTATAGAATGATTGCAGGGCGCTGGATAGTTCAGGTATAACGTCGCAATCGCTCCCTTTGAAGGCATAGGTGCTGAGATTCTTTCCTGCACCGTACCCTCCGACAAGAATCAGGGCATCGAGATCAAGGGTATCGATTTTGCGGAGATCGGTGACGGCCCCCCTGGCGATGCGTGCCGCCTCGACAAGCACATTACGGGTTTCGGAGGCGGCCTCTTCACCGTTCAGGTGGTTGACCACATGATGCTGCGGGATGTTCGGTGCAAGGCAGACCGCTTTGGCTCCGGCATTGTCAATTGCAAGGAGTGTCAGTACGGCTTCATGGATCTCAGAACCGTCAAGGTAGCCGCATCCGGAAAGAAGAACGCCTATTTTTTTCATGGTATTGTTCAGTTATGCATACGTTTTGGTGAACATCGCAGTTCATTGGGGGAAAGGTAAGGGTTTGCTCCGAAATTTGAAATACCGTCGGTGGAACAATCGCTCATGGCCTCTCTCTCTGATACAAGATGAATCCCGTTAATTGCAATTCTTTAATATAGCCAGGGGATGAATTTTTTTACCTGACGGGTATAAGCGGTATATTCAGGGTGGATCCCGGTAAGCCATTTTTCCTCTTTTGATGCTTTGAAGTTAAAGAAAAGCAATGCGATACCGGTCAGAAGCAGATGCGACAGGCTCAAGCTGAACACACTCCATCCTGAAGCGGCAAGAAGTAGTGCACTGTAGAGCGGATGACGTACGATGCTGTATATTCCTGTGGTTACAAGCCGGTTGTTCCCGACAGGGTAGGGCAGGGGTGTAAGATAGTTTCTGATGGCGAAGGAACCGAGCGCGCCCAGTATCAGGGCGCAGCCTGAAAAGAGAGCGAGTGCCATCCATCTGACAATGCCCAGCGCTTCGAAAAGTTCCGTACCTGCAAGCTGCGGCCTGACAGGAAGAATAATAAAACCGCACATCAGCATGACCTGGAGCACCACGAGGTATGCGCCCTTTCCTTTTTGCGGAGTTTCGATTTTCATGGAATGCTCTTGAACTGTTATCTTGTAAAAAGTCACATAAATGTTGTTTATTTCACCTTTGGTGCGATACCCTTCTGTTAAATCTATTGCTTTTTCAACCAACACACGATTATGATTACTCCAAAGGAGACGCTGCTTCTGCTTATTGATGTACAGGGCCGTCTGGCACAGGGTGTTTTTGATGCTGCGAATGTCGAGAGTGCGCTTGGAAGGCTGGTACGAGGCTGTCATGTGCTTGAGGTGCCGGTTCTTGTGACCGAACAGTACCCGAAGGGGCTGGGCCACACCATCGACTCTCTGAGGGAGCTGCTTCCGGGCAATGTTCCAGTCGAAAAACTTGCTTTCAGTTGCTGCGGCAGCCCGGAGTTTATGCACCGGCTCCGTTCATTCAACCGTAATGATATTCTTGTTGCCGGCATGGAGACCCACGTCTGCGTCTATCAGACTGCGGTGGAATTGATTGAGTTCGGCTATAATGTTCATCTTGTGACGGATGCCGTGTCATCACGAACCGAAGAGAACAAGAACCTCGGGATTCGCTGCATTGAAAAAGCAGGAGCATCCCTGACCAGCAGCGAAATGGCTCTCTTTGAGCTGCTGCGGGTAGCCGAAGGCGACCGGTTCAAGGCGGTTTCGAAGATTGTCAAAGAGTGAAAATCGAAGAGGAAGTGGACCATGTGGACGAAGAAATGGTGGACAGAAATGGACGCGAGTGGACAAGAGGGAAAAAGTGCTGAGTCGCGAGTGCTGAGTGGTGAGTCGAAGAGAAGAGGAAGGGATGAAAATGTAGGGGCGTGTTGCACCCGCCTTTTGTGGTGTCCACGAATTACACGAATTGGCACGAATGAAGAGATTCTGGATTCCGGATTTGAGAATCTGCGGTTTTTTCAATCCAAAATTCAGAATTCAACATTCAGAATTTATTTCAACCCGGCGGCTTTTCGCAGCATCTCCTGGAGTATCTCCTGGCCTTCAAAGATGTCGGTTTCTATTTTGAGGTAGTAGCTGGGTCTTGCGGTTATGATGCTGATCAGTTCCGGACTTCCGAGCAGACGGAAGTAGTCTTTTTCGGTCGTAATCAGACAGAGCCCCTTTTCATCGGCTTCACGCCGTATTGCCTGAAGTTTTTTTGCGGTGAACGGCTCGTGATCCTTGAAAAAACGGTGAGCCGAGACGGTTACCCCTTTTGATTTAAGACTTTCCAGAAAGCTGCCGGGCGAAGCGATGCCGGCAAAGGCAAGGGCGTTAAGGCTTTCGGGCAGGGGGGCCTCATCTGAAGAGATGAATTCCCCTGAAAGGCAGACAAGGTCTCCGGTTTTGATACGGGCTTTTATAACCGGCTTTCCGGTTTTTTCCAGCTCTTTTTTCACGATTTCGGCCTCTTCATAGTCACTGATTTTGTTGAGCAGAATCAGGTCGGCTCGTGCAATATTTTTCAGGGGTTCTCTCAATCGCCCTTCGGGCAGCAGTCTGGCCTTGAAATAGGGTTCAGCAGCATTGATAATGGCGATGTCAAGCTCGCGGCCGATCTGACGGTGCTGGAATGCATCGTCAAGAATGATGACCGAGGGAACTCTTCGTGAAAAGTGCCTGATCATCCAGGTTACAGCAGCTTTTCGTTTTTCGCCAACAATGACTATGGCGTCGGGATTGTTCCATGCAAGCATTGTTGTTTCATCTCCGGCCTCCCTGCTGCCGAGCAGAACTCTGTTGCCGTCTGAAACCAGTTTTACCCCTGTTGACTCCCGCCGGTAACCACGCGAGATGATTGCCGGTTTACAGCCGATTGAGAGGTAGTATTTGACAATCCAGTCAACGAGCGGAGTTTTGCCTGTTCCTCCTGCCGTAAGGTTGCCGATTGAGACAACCGGAATCGGGGAGCTCCATCGGCTGAAGAGTGTGCGCTCGAAGAGTGCATTGCGCAGTTGCATGATGGAGCCATAGAGGAGAGCGACGGGACGGAGAAGTATGGAGAGCGGGTTATGCATGGCTCAGTTGTTCAGAAAGTTGTTTGCAGCAGGTGTGAAGTTCCTCTTCACTTCTGAATTCGGGGAGTTCTATGAGCTGGAGCGTGACCGTTGTTCTGGTGAAGGGTTTCGGGATTTCAAACCGGTCCCAGCTTTTGATCTTCCAGGATGCGGCATAGCTGATTCGGGCAAAAATCAGAGGAGAGCGGCTACGGGCAGCGAGCCTGATCGAGCCATACTTGAACTGGTTTATCGGTCCCCTTGGCCCGTCTGGAGTAATGACAACAATATCCCCTTTTTCGAGGGTGTGCTGCATGGCTCGTATGACTTCAACGCTTCCCCTGGAGCTTGACCCCCTGATGAGTGCATAGCCGAGTTGCTGCAGTGCATCGGAAAGAATGCGCCCGTCTTTTGACTGGCTTACCACTGCAGCTGTAGGCTCTCCGGGAAAGAGTTCCCGTGCCAGGAGCCATCCGGCAACCATTTTGCCGTGCCAGAATGCGAAAATGGTTCCTTTTCCGTGCACTCTCATCTCACCTTCCATAGGTGTCACCGATATGCGGAGGCTCTTGTAGAGAAGCTTCAGCACAATCGGCAGGATATGCCTGGTAATGACCGGTGAGAGAGCCATAAAAGGGGTGGCAAATTTTTTTTATTGTTTATTTTACCCGGTCTGCATTATATACATGCTACTGCTGTATGAACGGGAGTAATTTAATAAACCACGCCGATAAACCACAGGGTGAACTGCGGCTGATGCCCACACTGAGAGCTATGAATGTTTTGATTATTGGAAGCGGAGCCCGGGAGCATGCCATGGCGCGGGCAGCAGCACAAAGTGAACGGGTGCAAGCCGTTTTTGTTGCTCCCGGCAATGGAGGAACCGCCATGATGGGTGGTAAAGTCCACAATGTTGCGCTCAAGGCAACCGATCTGGACGGTTTATTGCAATTTGCCGGAGAAACAGGTGTTGAGCTGACGGTTGTCGGCCCTGAACAGCCGCTTGAACTGGGTATTGTCGATCTGTTTCGCCGTTCCGGTAAAAAGATCGTCGGCCCGACAAGGGATGCTGCCCGTCTTGAATCGAGCAAGGTGTTTGCCAAGGAGTTTATGCAGCGGCATCATATTCCCACTGCCGGGTATCGTGTGTTCCGCGATTCGGCCTCCGCTGTCAGCTACCTCGGTGCACTTCCGGAACGCTCCTGGCCCCAGGTCATCAAGGCCAGCGGTCTCTGCGGTGGCAAGGGTGTGATTATTGCCGAAGAGCGTGACGTTGCTTTGCGGACCATCCGCGAGCTTTTTGACGATCGTATTTTCGGAGATGCCGCCGATGAGGTGGTTATAGAGGATTTTTTAAAGGGAGAGGAGGCAAGCGTTTTTGCCCTGACCGATGGTGTCAGCTACAGGTTGTTTCTCTCTGCACAGGACCATAAGCGGATAGGCGACGGGGATACCGGGAAAAACACCGGGGGAATGGGTGCCTATGCCCCGGCTCCGCTGGTGAGTGCCGGGGTTATGCGAAAGGTTGAAGAGCGGGTTATCCGTCCTACTCTTGCCGGGATGGCTTCGGAAGGGTATGCCTATACAGGCTTTTTGTATGTCGGTCTGATGATTGATGGCGGTGAACCTTCAGTAGTGGAGTACAATGCGCGTCTCGGTGATCCGGAAACCCAGGTGGTGCTTCCGCTTTTGAAAAGCGACCTGATCGCGGCCCTTCAGGCAAGTGTTGATGGTGATGGACGGCTCAATGAGGTACCGTTCGAGATGTATCAGCAATCTGCTGCGACGGTCGTTATGGCTTCCGGCGGCTATCCGGATCATTATGAAACCGGTAAACCGGTCACTATTGCCGACGGAGTGGAGCGTTTGGAGGGGTGTATGGTTTTTCATGCCGGAACGAGCCTGGATGGCGCGAGACTGTTAACGGCGGGGGGGAGGGTTTTTTCGGTTACCGCTCTCGGTGATACGCTCAGAGAGAGTATTGACCGGGCTTACAAGGGTGTTGAAAAGATCAGTTTTGAGGGAGCATATTATCGAAGCGATATAGGGGCAAAAGCGCTTTAGCTCCGCTATTAATTTGTTGCGCGATCTGATTGCTTCGTTGGGCGGTGCTCGAAATCCTCATGTACTTTCGTGTACATTCCGGTTTCTGCGCTCCGTCCGTCTCACACTCAAACCGCTCACGACAATTAATAGTGGAGCACATTATTTTTTTAATCGATAGTTGTTTTATGAAACTACTCAGGCGTAAATTTGAGATTATTCAGGAACAGGCTTTCCGGGAACTGCCCTATGAGTGCTGCGGGCTGCTTGCAGGAGTGAAAAATGTTGATCACCGGGGCAATATCGAGAACATTGTCTATGAGGTTGCTCCCTGCAGGAACTGCCTTTATTCCGGACGTGAACATGGTTTTGAGATTTCGCATAATGAGTATGACGCTGTCGAGAGGGAGGCCGAACGCCTCGGTTACCAGATTGTCGGTTCCTACCACTCGCATATCAATTCTCCGGCGATTCCTTCCCTTCACGATGTTGATTTTGCCCGATCGGGCCATACCATGCTGATTATTTCACTGATGAATCGTGAGCCGAAAGAGGTAACGGCATGGCTGAGACGTGAATCAGGCGGTTTTCACCAGGAGCAGATCAGGGTGATGGAGTAGGGGAAGAAAAGTGCTGAGTGCTGAGTGCTGAGTCGAAGAGAAGATGAAGAAAGTGGACGTTAGTGGACAAGATGAAGAGGGGTGAAACTCGGCAAATATTTTGTACATTACGTTCATTTTGAAGCTTGTCAAGTATTAAAACCCGAAACAACGTGCCAAAGCGGGAAGATATAAAGTCGATTTTAGTTATTGGGGCCGGCCCTATTGTGATCGGTCAGGCCTGTGAGTTTGATTATTCCGGTACCCAGGCCTGCCGTGCACTCAAGGAGGATGGCTATCGTGTTATTCTGGTGAACAGCAATCCGGCGACCATTATGACTGATGTTGAGTTTGCCGATGCCACCTATATTGAGCCGATTACACCGGAGTATGTGCAGAAAATCATAGAGAAGGAGAAGCCTGATGCGCTTCTGCCTACCATGGGCGGACAGACGGCTTTGAATACGGCGGTCGCTCTTGCCGAGTCCGGCATTCTTGAACGTAACGGAGTTGAGCTTATCGGAGCGAAGCTTCGTGCAATCAGGAAGGCTGAAAACCGTGAGTTTTTCAGCGATGCCATGAAGAAAATAGGCCTTGAGATGGCCAAGGGCGTTTTTGTCCGCAATGAAAAAGAGGCCAGGGAGGCGCTTGAGGAGATAGGTCTTCCGATCATTATCCGTCCCTCGTTTACGCTTGGAGGCACCGGTGGCGGTTTTGCCGAAACCAAGGCTGACTATTATGAAGCGGTTCGCCGGGGACTTTCTGAAAGTCCCATCAATGAAGTGCTGGTTGAGGAGTGCCTCTTCGGCTGGAAGGAGTATGAGCTTGAGGTGATTCGTGACCTCGCCGATAATGTCATTATTGTCTGCTCTATCGAAAATTTTGATCCGATGGGTGTGCACACCGGCGACAGCATTACCGTGGCTCCTGCCCAGACACTTACCGACCGCCAGTACCAGGAGCTCAGGGACGCTTCGGTTCGCATTATCCGCGAAATCGGTGTTGAGACCGGCGGCAGCAATATCCAGTTTGCCATTCATCCCGGGAATGGCCGCATCGTTGTTATAGAGATGAATCCGCGTGTGTCGCGCAGCTCTGCACTGGCCTCCAAGGCGACCGGATTTCCGATTGCCAAGGTTGCGGCAAAGCTTGCCGTGGGTTATACACTCGACGAGATTCTCAATGATATCACCAAAACCACTCCGGCCAGTTTTGAGCCGGTCATTGATTACTGCGTCGTCAAGGTTCCCCGCTGGGATTTTGAAAAGTTCAAGAATGTTGACGCCCGTCTGGGTGTGCAGATGAAGTCGGTCGGTGAAGTGATGGCGTTCGGCCGCAACTTCCGCGAAGCGCTGCAGAAGTCGCTCAGGGGACTGGAGATCGGTCGTGCCGGTCTTGGCTCCGACGGCAAGGATATCATGAATGTGCTTGATATGACGCAGCAGCAGAAGAAGTTTGCCAAAGAGGATATTCTGGAGAAGATCAGAATACCGAAAGCGGACAGGATTTTTTATCTCCGTTACGCATTTCAGGCGGGTGCGACCATTGATGAGGTGCATCAGTCAACCGGAATTGATCCATGGTTTCTCGACAATATCCGCCAGATCGTTGAGTTCGAAAATGAGCTCAGGGAACTTGCTGCCGCCGAGTGAGCGCCATGACCTACCTTACCAGGATTTTAGAGGAGAAGAGACGGGAGATAGCGGAGCTCAAAAAAGAGAAGCCCCTGCAGCGCTATATGGCGGAGCAGGGCTCTTTTGCTTTGTGCCGTGATTTTACCGCCGCCCTCAAAAGGAGTGACGGGGGAGTGAGGCTTATTGCTGAAATCAAAAAAGCCTCTCCCTCGCGCGGTCTTATTGTCCACGATTTTGATCCTGCGGCGATTGCCGGTCGCTACCTGGAACTCGGCGCATCAGCCTATTCGGTGCTGACCGACCGCCGGTTTTTTCAGGGTTCGAACGACTATCTCCAGCTTGTCAGCCGTTCATTTCCGCTGCCGGTTCTGCGAAAGGATTTTATTATTGATGAATCCCAGATTTTTGAGTCACGCCTGATCGGAGCTGATGCCATTCTGCTCATCGTTGCCGCGCTTGACCGCAGCCAGCTTGCGGACTATCTCCAGCTTGCAGCTTCAATCGGACTCCATGTGCTTGTAGAGGTTCACGATCATAAAGAGCTTGAGCAGGCAGTTGAAGCCGGAGCAGCGATAATCGGCGTGAACAACCGCAATCTCAAGGACTTTTCAGTTGATATCCAGACCTCTGTAAGCCTCCGGCCCTACATTCCCTCCGAAGTTCTGGCTGTGGCCGAGAGCGGTCTGAAAACCGCCGCCGATATTGCCCTGATCGAGCAGGCATCTTTCGATGCCGTGCTGATCGGTGAGGGGCTGCATACCAGTCCGGAACTCTCTTCGCTTACCTGGTCAAGGCCCTGATTTTTGCCGCTGTTTCCGCAGGGTTTGCGGCCTTGAAGAACGCGGTTCCCGCTATCAGCGCATCGGCTCCTGCTGAAACAACCTCCTGAGCATTATCCTCTGTAATACCGCCATCAATAGCTATAACCAGCTCAGGATTGAGCCTTGTGCGCATGTTGTGCAGCTCTCTGATCTTTCCTATTGAAGAGGGGATAAACTTCTGGCCGCCGAAACCGGGATTGACTGACATCAAAAGGACGAGGTCAAGGTCGGGTAGAATTGATTCAAGGGTTGAGACCGGTGTTCCGGGGTTGATCGAGACTCCCGCTTTTGCTCCGAGACTTTTGATGAACTGAATGGTGCGGTGCAGGTGCGGGCAGGCCTCCTGGTGGACGGTGATCTGGTGTGATCCTGCCTTGACAAACTCCTCGATGTAACGGTCCGGTGCGGCAATCATGAGGTGTGTATCGATGATCATGGAGGTACATGATGCGATTGCCTGAACGATGAATGGCCCGAAGGTGATGTTCGGTACAAAGTTTCCGTCCATGATATCGCAGTGAATCCACTCGGCGCCCGCATTTTCAGCGATTGCTATTGATGAACGGAGATCTGTGAAGTCTGCCGAGAGAATGGATGGGGCCAGGAGTGTTGAGTGTGCAGGCATGGTTGAACTTCTGTTGATCGTGAAAAAAATATCCTTGTAATGAAATAATTAAAAAGCCTCTCCAATTCCAAAATTGAAGGTGTAGTCTTTCAGTCGCCATTGAGCTATTCGCCATGGCTGCACTTCAGCCGGGTCATGGATTTTCCAGGCGAAGTCAAAACGGAAGGGACCGATCGGGGAGCCTACTCTGAGCCCGGCGCCTGCATCCCAGGCAAAATCTCTTCTCAACGAGCGCAGTGTCAGGGCGTATGGCCCGGTTCGATCCCAGATGTTGCCGACATCGGTGAAGAAGGTCACTCCTGATTGCTGCTTGAAGAACCTGAAGAATTTGAGACGGTACTCCATACCGAGTTCAAGCTTGATATCCGCCCCGAAATTTGAGGCTGCTTCACTGGCGCTCCTGCCGGGGCCAAGGGTGTTGAACAGCCAGCCGCGCATACTGTTCGGCCCGCCGGCGTAAAAGCGCCGTTCTTCGGGAGTTGTTTCAGCCTTGCCGTACGGCCTCATCAACCCGATACTCCATCTTCCGGCCAGCTGGCTGCCGGGTGAGAGGTTTTTGGCAAATCCCATACCTGATTCCAGCTTGACATACTGTGAATAGGCTATGCCGAATATCTGGGGGTCACTGTCGGTAAAGCCTGTATACGGTTTTTTGTCAAGATAGTTGTCAACGAGCCAAGCCAGACTGCCGGACTCTTCGACGAGCAGATCGAGGTTCCAGATTGTCTTTTCGGGCATCGCGTTCAGCCGGTTCGAGTAGTTATAGCGAAGCCGGAAGCTCTGGTTGACATGGGTGTTGAGCAGGCTGTCAATACCCGCGTTGACTCTGCTCTCATTGGCCGGGTCGATGCCGATATTGCGGGCAAGGTCGGTTTTGAAGAGCTTTTTAAAGCCGCGAAGGGAGTCCTTCTGTACCAGTTCAAATTCAAAGAAGTCGAAATTCAGGCGGGATGAAGGGCCAAGTTTGGCGCTGTAGCTGCTGCGGAGCAGTCCGGTCCGGCTTGAGAGCAGTATCGGTTGTGTTATGGTTGCATATTCGGCCGTTACGGCATAGAAGTTTCCCGGTTTTTTAAGCACCGGCAGAAGGAGGCGATTTTTCAGGCTGAACTCTCTGGGTGTAACCTTCTCGTACTCTCCCTCGGCAAGGTTTGAAAGCAGTCTGGTGCTGCTGCCGGACTGGGTGCCGTATGCCGCCGTTGAAAGGAATTTTTCGGCTCCACCGAAGATATTTTTGTTTTCAAAGGCCAGTGCTCCTCCGAAAAAAAGCTCCCCGTACCGGTTGTCCACCAGCAGCTTGGGCTCTATCTGGTACTTTGGTGCGGTTTCCAGATGGAGTGTGGTGAAGAGCTCGCCGGCGCGGACCGAGTCCTGATTGATATAAATAGAGGAAAAGAGGTTTGTAAGGCCAAAATTCTGCAGGGTGTTCTGTTCACGACTCTGGCGGGTTGTATCGCCCGGTCTGAATTCTATGGCTGAAACAATGAGATCCGGAGCTATTTTCTGTTTGCCGATAATGGTGGTGCTGATCCCCTCTTTTGTATATGAATTTACTTTTGCGGTGCCGTTGTTTCTCGAAGTAGTGTTAACAACGACATTGACACTGCCGTATTTGAGGCGTTGCGGCAGATTGAACCTGAACCGGACGCCGGCATGGGTGCCGACGGTATCAACCTTGATGCGGATACTGTCTTCATGAAAAAAGGTATAGCCATACTCTTTGAAAAAGGAGATGGTGCGGTTTCGTTCTTCAATCAGTCGTTCAACGGAAAATATATCGTTGACTTTGAGGCGTTTCTGATTGAGAAAGAGCGTTCGGAGCTCGTCGGAAATTGGCTCAAGACCAATGTAGTTGAGGCTGTCTACTCTTGATGGCTCGTTTTCACGGATCCGGATGTTGATGTTGACTTTCCGGCCGTCTCCTTTTTTATCGACGGAGCTGTTTACCTCACTGAAAAAATAGCCTTTGTAGGTGTAGAGCTTTTTTATGAGGGAGATATCCTTGTTAAACTCTTCGGGGTTGAATGGTTTTTTTGCCCCGCCAAAGAGCCCTAATCCGAGGAAGGATGAGTGTTCTGTGGTAGCAATGATCTGGCGGAGTTCATCCTCACTGATCGATTTATTGCCGGAAAAGCGAATGTTGCCGACATAGGGCGTTACCGTTTCTCTGACTGTTTCAGAAGGTTCGGGAAGAGCATTTACCGGTAAGGCAAAGAGGAGATGAAGGGCAACAAGTGCGAAGACTTTTGCCCTTGCAGAGCGGGATTTATTTAAAAAAAAAACACTGGCTCCCTTTTTGGCTCTATGTTAATGGTTCTTCATCGCCATACAGAAAGTCCTCATCTGTAGGGTAGTCAGGCCATATCTCATCAATGGTTTCATACATGTCGTCACTATCGGGAAGATCAATCAGGTTGTCAATTACTTGCTGGGGCGCGCCGGTTCTGTTGGCGTAATTGATCAGTTCATCTTTTGTTACAGGCCATGGGGCATCGGCTATATAACGGGCCAGGTCTAAATTCCAATACATACTGCGTCGATTGAATCGGTTTAAGAGTTATTACCACTCTCTTCGGCTGAAGCGTCCTTTGTTGTGATGAATTTGTCAGGATTTGCATCATCAAAGAAATAGGCGGTTGGATTTACTAAGAGATTGTTTTTGCGCACTTCGTAGTGCAGGTGCGGCCCGGTTGAAACTCCGGTGTTGCCGGAAAGCGCGATGATGTCGCCGCGCTTGACTCTTTGACCCTGACGAACCAGAGCTTTTGAGAGATGGCCATAGATTGTTTTATAGCCGTAACCGTGATTGATGGTGATTTTCTGGCCATACCCCCGGTCATATCCCGAGAAAGCTACAATACCGTCACCTGTTGAGTGCACCCTTGATCCTTCGGCCGCAGCAAAGTCAATGCCGGAGTGAAAAAGAGGCACATTGTAGATTGGATGTACCCTGATACCGAATTTGCTGGTAATTGAGCCGGAAAGGGGTTTGATATTCGGTACGCTTGAAAAAAAAGAGGTCGGATTTGGATTGTCTGCGATCTCAACGGTTTCGGGAGCACTCTCCCTCTGGCGCTCTATCTGAAGGATCAGGTGTTCAATCATCTGTTCGGTGCTTGCCAGAAGGCCTTCGGTGGTTCTTGCTTCCGCCGGAGGTTTTGCTTCGGCAAAAAGGGAGTCCGAGGGAAAGGAGAAGGAAGAGAGGAGCAGCAGAAAACCAAAAGAGATGCGCGCCTTCCCGGAGGATATGACGACTCTCTTCAGGGTTCTGACGTATTCTTTCAGGGCCGAAAACAGGGAAGCTGAAGACATTCGATATCCGGATTATTTGGACGGGCAGGTGCCCTTTTATTGATTGGGAAGTATAAAAAAACTTTTCCTATAAGTCAATGATTAGTGGGCGTCCAGCCAGTTTTTTCCGATGCCGGTATCAACCTCTACGGGAACATTTTTTAACCCGCAAGTTATTGCTGCATCGATCATTGCCTGCTCAATCATGTTGCTCAGCGGCTCTTTTTCCTCATCAGTGGTTTCGAAGAGCAGTTCGTCATGCACCTGGAGAAGCATAACGGAGTGCATTGCGTGTTCACGCATGCGCTGGCTGCAGAGGTTCATGGCACACTTGATGATATCGGCCGCTGTGCCCTGGATCGGCGTATTCATTGCTGCCCGTTCCGCCGCTTTCTGAATATTGGAATTGCGGCTGTTGAGATCAGCAATATAGCGGCGCCGTCCGAGAAGGGTCGAAACGTAACCATCTTTTTTTCCGGTTTCGATAATCTCCTGCAGGGCGAGGAAGAGCCCCGGATATTTGGCTTTATAGGTATCTATGATAGCGATTGCCTCGGAACGGGGGATGTTGAGCCGCTTTGAAAGGCCGAACGGCATGATGCCGTAGAGGACACCGAAGTTCACCTCTTTTGCCTTCCGCCGCATGTCGGGAGTTATCTCATCACTGCCGAAAATTACCCGGGCAGTTGCCGTATGGATATCTTCACGGTTACGGAATGCTTCAATGAGCTGCGGGTCTCCGGAAATTTCAGCCGCAATTCGAAGTTCAATCTGGGAGTAGTCTGCCGACAACAGCCATTTGTCCGGTGATGAAGGAATAAAAGCCCTGCGGATCTCCTTGCCGAGAGGGGAGCGGATAGGGATGTTCTGCAGGTTCGGGTTTGATGAGGAGAGCCTTCCGGTTGCCGTGATAAACTGGTTGAAAGAGGTATGCAGCCTTCCGGTTAAAGGATTGACTATTTTCGGCAGTGCATCAATATAGGTGGTCTTGAGCTTCTGGAGCGTCCGGTATTCAAGCAGACTTGCTACAACGGGATGAAGCTCTGCGAGCTCTTCGAGCACTTCGACATTTGTTGAAAAGCCGGTTTTGGTGCTCTTTTTTGTGGGAAGACCGAGCACATTGAAGAGAATATTGGAGAGCTGCTTCGGTGAGTCGATGTTGAATGGTGCGCCTGACGCTGCGTATATCTTTTCCGTCAGCAGTTCAAGTTCTTTTCCGACCGCTTCGGAGGTCTTTTCAAGATGGGGCGTGTCGATACAGATACCGGCATGCTCCATGGCGGCAAGTACACTGACCAGCGGAAATTCTATATGCTCGCATAGCCAGAGAAGCTCTTTTTCTCCTTCAAGTTTTTTGCGGAAGATGTCCTCAAGCTGCAGGGCAAGATCGGCATCCTGACAGGCGTAGTCGGAGAGTTGTTCGGGTTCCACATCGAAAATATGCAGTTTTGCTTTTCCGGTGCCGGTGAGCTCCTCAAAGGTAGTTGTTTTGTAACCGAGATGGCGGGCTGCCAGGTCATCGAGATTGTGCTTCTCCTCCGGGTCAAGTACATAGCTGGCCAGCATGGTATCGAATCCGACAGGCGTGAGATCAATGCCGTATTTCTTCAGAACAAGAATATCGTATTTGAGGTTCTGGCCGGTTTTCGGCAGTTCAGGGTTTTCAAGCAGCGGTCTGAGGAGCTCAAGGGCACTCTGAGGATTGAGTGAGCTGTTTGCAAGTGCGATAAAGCGGGCTTTACGGGCCTCTGTGGAGATTGATATGCCGGCAAGTTCAGCTTCAAAGGTGTTGAGGCTGGTTGTTTCGGTATCTACCGCGATCCGGGGAGCGTCCTGAAGTGAATTGATGAGTGCCTTCAGCCCTTCCACTGTGGTGATCACGCCATAATCGGCGCCGGTTCGGGGTGAGCGGAGTTCCGGCTCTGCTGCAGCGAGGGGACTGTCCGGGCCGTCATGCATACTCGCCTCAAGGGAAGCATGCTCCATGAGCTTCGGAAAGACGACTGGAAGCCGTCCGATAACGGTTTTAAGCTCCAGTTTTTTCAGGAGCGGTAACAGCAAGGTGAGGTCCGGTGATCCGCAGGTAAGCTCTTTCAGCGTGAGGTCGATCTGCAGATCCGTGCGAATGGTGACGAGCTGCTTTATCAGGTTGAGCTGCGGCTGAAACTCTTCAAGAGTGAGTCTGTTTTTTGGGGAGAGATCACCGAGATGGAGGTAGATATTCTGCAGGGAGTCGTATTTGCCGAGCAGTGTTGCTGCGGTTTTCGGCCCGATCCCTTTTGCTCCGGGGATATTGTCGGAGGTATCTCCGGTTAGTGTCAGCAGGTCGGTAAATCGCTCGGGAGGAACCCCGAACTGTTCAGCGATCTCGCTCCGGCCGAGCAGTTCAAGCTCATTCTGGTTTTTACCGGGCCTCAGGATGCTTACTCCGTCCTGGACCAGCTGGGCAAGGTCCTTGTCCGGCGTGACGATAAAGACCGCGCATTCCGGTTGAAATATCCGTGCGGCTGTGCCGATAAGATCGTCGGCCTCGAATCCGGGGATTTTGATGAGCGGGATATCGAAAGCTGCAAGCAGCTCGAAGACCGCATCGAGCTGGCTGATGAGATCTTCGGGCGGAGCGGAACGGTTTGCCTTGTAGAGCGGGTAGAGATGGTGACGGAAGGTTTTTTCACGGCTGTCGAATGCTGCCGCCAGGTAGTCGGGCTTCCAGGTTTCAAAGATTTTCAGCAGCGCTGAGGTAAATCCATACACTGCTCCGGTCGGCTTGCCGTCACGACTGGTCATCCCTGCCCGCTGGAGGGCAAAAAAAGCCCGATAGAGCATGGCCATGCCGTCGATCAGAATGAGCTTTGGTTTTTCAGCAGCCGGTGGTTTTAGCGGGGCTGTCGCTCTTTCCGCACTGCCGGAATGGAAAAAATCAAGCTGTTTGCGGCTCATGATGCAACCACCCCGTAACTGCCAAGCACCTTGACCATGGTTGCGAATTCGCGGAGATGGCAGAGGGCGTTATGGATATTCGGGTCGCTCTGATGCCCGGTAAAGTCAACATAGAAGAGATACTCAAACGCTTTTTTCCGAAATGGCCGCGACTCTATTTTAGTCATATCGATACCTCGCAGGGCAAAGGTTGCCATGGCTTTAAAAAGTGATCCAGGTTCGTTCGGCAGGGTGAAGGCTATGGATGTTTTGTATTGTGCGGGGTCCGTTCCGGTTTCGAGCTTAAGCGCAACACTGTTCTCTGCATGCGAAATACAGAAGAATCGGGTAATATTCCACTCTTCGTCTGCCAGGTTCTCCTGCAGGATTCGGAGTCCGTAGAGTTCGCCGGCTCTTTTTGATGCAATGGCCAGTTTTGTGGGGTCGTTGTCAGCGGCAATTATTTTTGCGCTGCCGGCAGTGTCATAGGCTACTTCAGCTTTAACTTCTTTGTGTGCTGCAAAGAAATTGCGGCACTGTGCGAGTGCCTGGGGATGGGAGAGTACCCTTTTTGCATTCGCTATGGTTGAACCGTGAATGCCGAGCAGGCAGTGCTCCACCTTGACAAAGGTTTCGGCTGCAATAGTGACAGGGTGCTGGAGGAGCAGGTCGTAGTTCTGATGAATGCTGCCTCCGAGTGAATTTTCAATGGGGATAACCGCGAAATCGGCCGCGCGGTTTTCGACGGCAGCAAATACCTCTTCAAAGGATTCGAAGGGTTTCGGCTCTCCAATCCTGAGGGCGGCAATTTCACTGTAGGCGCCGGGTTCGCCCTGATAGGCTATGATCAAGTTTGTCATTATTTGTTCTTGTGATTACCTTGTATGGATCACGATCTATTATCTCTCGCGATATACCGGTGTGCCGGGATCGCCTCCGGTTCCGGTATTCCGGCTGACTTTTTTAACAATGCTCCGGAGTTATAAATAGTGATTCCTTGGTACTTATGCCGTTGGATTTCATTTTATTTAAAGAAAATAAATCTATTATCATAGACGGGTGTTTCCGGCAATTATAAATCAGCAGTTTTTTATGTCTGGACATAGCAAATGGGCTACTATTAAAAGAAAAAAGGCGGCCACCGATCAGAAAAGAGGAAGCCTCTTTACCAAGCTGGTCAAAGAGATTACCATAGCAGCAAAAATGGGTGGAGGGGATCCAAACGGTAACCCCCGGCTCAGGCTTGCCATTGATACGGCAAGGGCCAACTCCATGCCGATGGACAATATCCAGCGTGCAGTCAAGAAGGGGACAGGTGAACTGGAGGGTGTGACCTATGATGAGATCACCTATGAGGGTTACGGTCCGGCAGGGATTGCCCTTATTATTGAAACGGCAACGGATAACCGCAACCGGACCGTGGCTGATATTCGTCATATCATGAGCCGCAATAACGGCTCTCTGGGCGAAAGCGGCAGTGTGGCATGGATGTTCCAGCGAAAGGGAACGGTTGATGTCCTGAAGTCCGCCGCCGATGAGGATCAGCTTATGGAAATTCTGCTTGATGCAGGCCTTGAGGATCTCAGTGATGATGATGATAACTACTATACCGTCATTACCGATGTCAGGCAGCTTGAGGATGTTAAAAAAGTGCTTGATGAAGCCGCGATCGCTTATGAAAATGCGAAGATTGATCTTCTTCCCGAAAACTATATCGAGCTTGAAGCCGATGATGCAGAGAAGGTGATCAAGTTGATTGATGCACTTGAAAATAATGATGATATCCAGGCAGTCTACAGCAATATGGAGATCAGTGAGAGTGCCATGAACAGTTTGAACGGATAGGCCGGATGGTTGTTCTCGGGATTGATCCCGGAAGCCTGATCACCGGTTATGGCGTTATTCGCCAGGAATCAGGAGTGTTGAGGGTTCTTGCATCCGGAGTGATCCGGATGCAGGCCAGCAGAAGTCATGCAGAGCGTATCGGTCAGATTTATCGTGAACTTGATGCTCTTATCACTGCATTTGCTCCTGACAGGGTTGTGCTTGAGACTGTTTTTTTGAATAAAAATGTGCAGTCGGCTCTGAAGCTTGGCCAGGTGCGGGGTGCGGTGATTGCTCTGGTCATGAGCCGTAATCTTCTGCTTCATGAGTATGCACCGCGTGAGGTCAAATCCGCAGTGACCGGAAGAGGCTCGGCAACCAAGGAGCAGGTTGCCTTTATGGTTGGAAGATTACTTGGCCTCAATCCGGTGCCCGAACCGTTTGACGTTACCGATGCCCTGGGCATAGCATTGTGTGATCTGCTCCGGGGTGAAAGCAGGGATCTTGTAATACCGCAGCGAAAGTCCCGTTCCGGAGGCGGCAGCTGGTCGAAGTTTGTTACCGAATCACCTGATCTGGTTATCAGGGGCTGAAGCGGAGTTGCCGGTGATCTATGGCTGCCGCGGAGAGCTGAATCGAGCAGTTTAATCCAGAGAACAAGCTGAACCATAAATTCAATACTGTGGAAGGTCACATCATCAATCTGCCGAATTTTCTCAGCGTATTGAGAATAATACTGATACCCTGGTTTCTCTATTATTTTCATACCGGTCAGGTCAATATCGCTATGGTTATCATGATTATAGCTGTTTTGAGCGACTGGTTTGACGGTCAGGCTGCCCGTTGGACCAATGAGGTCTCTGATATGGGTAAAATTCTTGACCCTCTTGCCGACAAGCTCTGCCTTGCCAGTGTGGCTATCTATTTTCTCTGGATCGGTGAGCTTCCCCTCTGGTTTGTGATTTTTGCAGTCCTTCGTGATATTCTGATCTTTATCGGTGCAGCCTATGTCCGGTTACGCCATTCAGTTGTTACCACATCCCTCTGGCCGGGGAAATGGGCCGTTGGATTTGTCTCCATGATGTTTATTGTCATGGTCTGGCCTCATCCCATTTTTGTCCGTTATCCGCTGAAGGAGGTTTTCCTCTATCTCTCCACCGTAATGCTTCTCTACTCTTTCGTGCTCTATTGTTTGAGGTTTCTGCGCATACACAAGGGTCTCGATTATCGTGCCTGATTTCTCCGGGGGTTACCGGTTTAACAGTACTCTCATTATTATCTTCAGGGTATTGATAACTTTTTTTGAAAAGTGAATGTTAAGGGCGTTTAGTTTCATAAATAGCTATTATAAATGGGGATGCGGTTATTAACGGACTTTATGCCTGTTCGTTAAAAATGTTGATAACTTGTGGATGGAATGTTGAGATGCGTTTTTGCAAGCGCCGTCAGCTGTTTTTTTAGCCGATTACGTTGCGCTTGACCGGGATTGCGTGAAAGAAAGAGAGAGCCCCCCTCCGGGGAGAAGAAGGGGGCTTTATTCATTAAAAAAGCAGGTTATTTACTCTTCTGTACAACGGTCGCCATGAGTGAGGCTTCGCAGACCAGCTCCCCCCGTACATAGGCTTTAGCGTCAAACTGGCAGACATTTCTGCGCTTGTTGGTCATGATTGCTTCAATGACAAGCGTGTCGCCGGGAAGCACCGGTTTGCGGAAACGTGCCTTGTCGATCCCCATGAAGTAGACCACACTCTCCTTGATGTTGTCATTGCCGTTAAGCATCATGATGCCGCCTGTCTGGGCCATGGCTTCAAGGATAAGCACTCCCGGCATGATGGGGTTTCCGGGGAAATGGCCCTGGAAGAATGGCTCGTTCATGGTGACATTCTTGATGGAGACAATTTTCTCGTCCAGTTTGAACTCGACGATTTTGTCAATCAACAGGAATGGATAGCGATGCGGAAGGATGTTCTGAATGGCATTGATATCAAAAATGACACCGGCTTTTTTCTCATGCTGGAACTGCCGGGCGAGCTTGTTGCGATCGGCATATTTTTTCAGCTGTTTGACAAATTCAACATTTGATGCGTGGCCCGGCCTTGCGGCAAGAACCTGGGCTTTCAGCGGCATACCGAGCAGGGCGATATCTCCAAGAAGATCGAGCAGTTTATGGCGGGCAGGCTCATTTTTAAATCGAAGCTCCCTGTTGTTGAGAATGCCGTTTTTTCCGAGGATGAGGTTTGCGCTCTCAATACCGAGTTTTTCGCCAAGAGCACTCAGCTCCTCCTGCTGCATGGTTTTGTCAATAATGACGATTGCATTGTCGATATCACCACCTTTGATGATACCCTGATTGGCGAGTGCTTCGACTTCACTGAGGAAGCAGAATGTTCTGGATGCCGAAAAATCTTTTACGAACTCCTGCTCAAGATCAAAAAGACCGGAGTGCTGGGAGCCGAGGGCGGGATTTTTGTAGTCGACCATGACCGTTATTCTGAAATTGTCCAGCGGCAGAGCAACAATATCCACACTGTTTTCTGCATCATGGTACTCTATGGTCTCATCGATGACAAGGTAGTTTTTTGGTTCCTCCTGCTCAAGGAAACCTGCACCAAGCAGGGCTTCCGCAAAGGGGTGTGAACTTCCATCCATTACCGGAGGCTCGGGCCCGCTCAGTTCAATACGGCAGTTATCGATCTGAAGGCCGTAAAGTGCGCCAAGAACATGTTCAGTGGTATGAACCTTTACACCGTCCAGGCCTATGGTTGTGCCACGGAGAACATCAACCACATTCTCGATGAGGGCAGGTATTTCGGGACTGTTTTCAATATCGGTCCGGACAAAACGGTAGCCGGAGTTGACCGGGGCCGGTTTGAAGGTGATCATACACTCCTTGCCGGTGTGTAGTCCGGTACCCCAGAGAGAGACCTCTTTTTGCAGTGTGCGCTGATGAATGAGCATAGTGTTCTTGTTGCTCCTGACGAGTCTGCCGTACAGGAAATGAAGTGGAATTATTGGCTATACTATAGCCTTCTGCCGATTACAGGAGTAAGGGGTAACCGATAAAGCGTACAAGATAATAAAGATCGTATTCCTGTTCAAATCACGGCGGGCCATCATGCGGGAAAGTGCCTCTTTGCCTGATCGAGCAGGAGTGGATGAGTCACAGCGTTGCCGGCGATGATGCTCTGCTGCCCGAAGAGATCGCTCTCTCCGCCAAAGCCGGTTACGCTTCCCCCGGCTTCACGGACCAGCAGTGCTCCGGCGGCAAAATCCCACGGAAAAAGCCTGAACTCCCAGAAGCCGTCAAAGCGACCGCAGGCGGTGTAGGCCAGATCAATTGCCGCTGACCCGGCCCGCCGAACCCCTGCTGAATTTTCAATGACCTCCTTGAGCATGCCGAAATAGGCCTCCAGATAGTGGTACTCCTTGAAGGGAAGACCGGTTGCTATGAGAAAGCTGTTGCTGTCGGTGCGGTTTGAAACAGAGATGCGTCTGCCGTTCAGGTATGCTCCTTTTCCCCGTTCAGCCGTAAAGAGCTCCTCAAGAAGTGGCTGAAAGACTACTCCGGCAAGGAGATCATTTTGCTCGTTTTTCAACGCGATGCTGACTGAAAATACCGGGAAGGAGTGAATAAAATTAAGGGTGCCGTCAAGCGGATCGACAATCCAGGTGCGTCCCGAACTCCCGTTCCTGATTGTCCCCTCTTCCGAGAGAAGGCTGTCTTCGGGAAAATCCGCCATGATTATTGCTGTAATTGCAGCTTCACACCGCTTGTCGACTTCAGTTACAAAATCCCTGGACTCTTTTGCGTGGATTTCGCTCTCGGTGAGTTCTCCGAGTTTTTCAAGCGTGATGGCCCCTGCAGCCCTTGCCGCGTTGACGGCGGTCTGCAGTTCCCTGCTCATTTGTTCCATGAGGGAAGGAGTTTGGGGATAATGGTTTGCATGATTTGAATTCAATATAGCATTTTAGCGTCATAGGACTTATAAGACCTATATGTTCTATGACTGACATGCGGGAATTATCGGCAGAGTTCGTTTGTTCATTAAATTATTGCTTTACGTTGATTTATATCCATAATACCCAAAATCATGAAACTCAACGTCCCAAAACTTGCACTCAGCATTGCATTCTGTTTTCTGTTTGCATTTGCCGGAGGAACCTTTACGCCAGAGCCGGGCTCGGAGTGGTACTATCAGCTGCTCAATAAGCCGTGGTGGAATCCGCCCGACTGGCTTTTCCCCCCGGCATGGACTCTATTCTTTCTGCTCATGGGCATTGCCCTCTACCTTGTTGTGACAGAGTGGGATAAAAATAAACTGGTGAAGGGGGCTCTTGCGGTGTTCGGTGTTCAGCTTCTTTTGAATCTTGCATGGTCAGCGCTCTTTTTCGGACTGCACTCTCCGCTCTTTGCTCTGGTGGATATTGTGCTGCTCTGGCTTGCGATCGTGCTTACTATCGTGAAATTCCGGGCGATTTCGCCTTTGGCGGGCAATCTCTTGATTCCCTATCTCCTATGGGTAAGCTTTGCCTCGTATCTGAACTTTACGATCTGGCAGCTTAACTGAAGAGGAGAAAAGTGGACTTCAGTGGACGTTACTGGACAGGAGCAGAAGTGCTGAGTGCTGAGGGAAGAAGAAGAAAGAGGATGTGAGTGGACAGGAGAAGTGGTGCTGAGTTTTCTTTTTGTCGTTGCTGTCCTTGAAGTCCTTCTGGTCCTTTATTTGGGAATTCAGGGGTATCCCGACGGCGTCGGGATGCCCCTGAAATTTTTATTTTTTTGGCTGTTCGAAGATAATGCCGAGTATATCCTTCTCCTCCCTGCTGTTTTTTGCTGCAATTTCCCGGATGGTCATGGATGGTTTGACAACGGTGATGCCCTTGCTTTCAAGTTTGGCAATGATGGTTTCGCTCTTTTCGGCGGCAACTCCGGCAACCGTTTCGAGGCTTGACGATTCAACGGCCCTGATGATATTCATCCGGGGGTTTGACTCTTTTTCAACAGGAGTGAAGACCGAGATCAGGGTGACAAGGAGCCCTGTGCCGATAATGGCAAGCGCGGGTTTTCGGGAGAGGTAGCCGGTAAATGACTTCCAGTTTGCGGCGATATGCAGCAGGACGCCTGCAATCAGCGCCCAGCTCAGCCATTCATGCACCGGGCCGATAAATCCGGTCTCGATTTTAAAGAACATCAGGATGCCGGTGACGGCAAGAATGATGAAGGTGCCTGTGGCAAGAGGGGTTGCCCATGATTTCATTGAGGACATCTTTTATTTTGTTTGGTTCAGAGGTTGTGAAACAGATTGTTTCGGGGTATCGAAATACCGGGTTCACAGGTGTGACGTTACTGTTGCGGAAATCCTGCGCCTGTTTAAGAAAAGAAAGTGGACAGCAAGAGAGCCCTATGTGTTAATATAGATGTCGCGTCCAACAAGGAGGCGAATTATGGAATATTCAA
>NZ_MPJE01000039.1:0-16747 GCF_001975465.1 Chlorobium sp. KB01 | reverse complement strand
GACAAAGTTGATTGATTTTTTTTAAAATAATGCGACATCTTTGTTGACATATTCCGTAGGTTCCGGCGCTGAAGGGGATATTATTCAAAGGTGATCGGCAGTTCAACCAGAACCGTGGCGAGCGTGTCAACGGATTCGACATGGCTGTGGCGGATCTCGCCGAAGCGGATATTTGCCATGCTCGTGAAGTCGCGGCTGAAGGCTTCGCGGATCTCCTGAAGCGAGCTGAACACTTCGTTATCGTTCGTGCCGAGCAGCTTCAGCTCTTTTACGCTGCTGAACGCAGAGAGGCAGGCATCAATATCCTGCTTCGAATAGTTGTCGAGAAATTGCAGGACAACGTCCAATGTGGCCCGGCTGTTACTGTTCATGGAGCTGTTTTGTTTGATTGCTGGCTGTTTTGCATGCTCTGACGGAGTTCGATGAGGGGCTTGTCGGCATGATCAACGCGAACGAGCCCTCTGCGCGGAAACTCGATGTCGAGGATCACAAATACCGTAAGTGAGACAATCGCGGCAAAGGCTACCGGATGAAACCAGAAACGCCTGTTGTTGACCGACATGTTGTAGCCGACAAGCATGGAGCTGATGAGACTCAATGCAAAAAAGAGCAGCAGAATGACAAGCGGAGGATGATCAATGGTGGCCGTGGCTCTGGTGTTTGTAATGTCAATCATGTTATTCAAGGCTGTAAAGACCAGAATGCCGGAATGCTTCGGAAGATCAGGCCTTTCGCAGGCAGTTATAGACTTCTGCCAGATCTCTTCCTGCAGCGCCGCACTTTTTTTAAGGATGGCCTTTGTACCGGCCTCATCTTCCACATTTCTGTAAACAGCCACCCGGGTGTCGAGGTAGCGGCGGAAGAGATCCCTTACTTCCGGCTGCGTATCAGGTGGCAGCAGTTTTATACGCAGGTATGCGGTAACGATCGCATTGGCCTCCTCGGTGATCAGGTGGCGGCGATGTTCAAACCGCGACTCGGCCCCGGCAAAGGTAAAGGCGATGATAAGCCCGAGCAGACCGAACACCGCACCCTCAACCGGGTTTATCCCTTTTGCCAGGCCGTCAGGGTTATGCCTGATGGTTCCGAGGCCGATACGACGCCCGATTTCAACACTCAGCAGCATGCCGGCAAACAGACCGGCAAACAACAGACAGATGATAAGGGTAAACATATCCGATCAGTTTTTGATTGTTGCCCGTCAGTTGCGACGCGCAAAGTCGGCAATCCTGCCTTCAAACTCGGTGAACTTCTTCTGCAAAAGCTGCAGGGCTCTCTCCTTCTCATCCTTTTTCAGGAATGAATAGATAATGCTGTTTGCTGCAAACTGTTTCACCTCGTCATAGGAGTAGCGGTATCGGCTGGCAAGCAGCACATACTCTTCGGTGAGTGAGTTGCGTGAAACACCGGGATCGTCAGATGATATCACTACCGGCACTCCGCTCCCGGTATAGAGCCTGATCGGATGCGCCTCATTTTTTACGCCAAGTATAAACTCATTGCTGGTGAGGTTGATCTCAACCGGAATCCGTTCCTCCTTCATCCGTATCAGAGTGGAGAGGGCTCCGGTTTCATAGGCAATATCGACTCCATGACCGATCCTGCCGGCTCCGGCAACCGAAACCGCCTCTGCAATATGGTATTTCATCTCTTCCGGCGGCACCATGCCTGATGCCAGCTCTCCGGCATGCATGGAGGTTCTGATATGGGGATACTTCTCTTTCATGTACCGGAACATCTGCATGTGCAGGCGGTAGTCACCGAGAGCAACCGGATCGTTCTCGGCACTGACGATGTTGACACCGACAACCCCGTTATTTTTATCCGCTTCATAAAATGCGGTATAGAGGCCGGAGAAGAAGACCGAGGGGGCGGAGTTCCGGGAAACATAGCTCTGGAACCGGAGTGTAAAACTCTCGTCATCAACCCTTTTTCTGCTTGACTCAACAAGTTCACGATACTGATGAACCTTGTCATAGAAGAGGGTATCCCGGGTAACACCAAGCAGGAAGCTGTCAAGCAGGGTGCGGAACTGCTTGTTATCGATGTTGATTACGCCGCTTCTGACCTGGCTGTCAAACGCCGGATCGGACTTCTGATAACCGGGAGAGACAAACATGGTTTCGAGGTACTGCACGTTCTCATTTTTCGCCCGCTCCTTGAGCTTCAGGAGCCCCTCCCGGTAGTAGTTCCGGTTTGTACCGAAGATTTTTGAGAAGTAGATGAAGGTATTGAAAAACTGGGCGTCCGGAGGAAGCTGATCATGATAGTGATTGGCATAATCCTTGTCGGACCAGTGCGTGAAGAAGTCACTGGACATCGCCCTGTCGCTTCTGAGGTTTTTAACGGAGACTGTGTCTTTCAGCCTGTCGGTATCCTTTGGAGTTATAACCGAATAGTCACTTTTGCTGATCCAGCACCCCTCACGCTGTATCCACTCCAGATAGTTCTCCGCGTAGAGTGATCCGGTGAAGTGCTGATGAATATCCCCCCCTTTCGGCATAAGGGTAAAGAAGAGCCTCAGTCCGGCAATATCCGGCTTTGCGGGTGCTATCAGCCTCTGATAGTATGCCCTGGTTGCACTGTACGGGCCTGAATCTTTAGGGCGTGCATGCAGGGTTGCGAATGGGAGAAGAAGCATCCAGAGCATGATCAGGGGAGCTGATTTTCTATGCATAACCAGAGACGTGGTTAGGTTGAGAGAAAAAGGGCAGCTTACAGACCAACAGACTAATTTACACTTATTTCAACGCATTCGATAACGAAAAGCGTGCAACCCTTTTCAGGGCTTCGTCCGGTGCAGTTTCACCCAGGCAACATACCTCTCCATCCAGCTCTGCAGGAACTGGCGGCTGCTCTCAATGATATTGCCGCCCGCATCAAACAGGCCCTCTTTATGCTGAATAAACGCTTCCGGCTGAGCGAGCACCGGCACATCGAGAAACGCAAGAATATTGCGCAAATGCTGCTGAGCCATCGCGGTACCGGCGGCTCCCGGAGAGATTCCGATAATACCGGCAGGCTTGCCGGACCAGGCACTTTGACCGTAGGGACGCGAAGCCTCCCGACTTCTGCCAACCCTGAAAAACAGCCCTGCCAGAAAAATTAACTCATTGTTTTGAATGGAGTTAAATTTTTCTGATTCTCGAGTTTTCGCACTAATGCTATTTTCCCCCATGCGTGGAGACTTGACAATCAGAACGGTGAAGACCGCATCTGGGGCAACTGCCGTCCAGGTGGTGCAAAACAAGGGCAAGCAGCGCCCCTTCCTCAAGCATTTCGGCAGTGCCCACGATGAGCACGAGCTTGAATTGCTGTTGGATGAGGCAAGCAAATATGTCGAGAACCATTGTCGCCAGCCCAGTTTATTCGCTGAGGCACCACCGCCTGCGCCAGCTCCGTCGCAGTTGGAGCCATCCCGGCTTTGGCTCGTCGAGGTAAAGCACCTCTTTGCCCGCAATGCGCTGCTTTCTTGTGCACGGAAGTGTGGGTTGGGAGCGCTACCTGAGCTGTACCTGGATTTTGCCCTCATGCGTATTATTGAGCCCGCGTCAAAGCTTCGAACCCTTGAACTCTTGCAGCGGTACTTCAACGTCCGTCATACTGAACGGACTGTGTATCGATTATTTCCCAAGCTTCTTGAATATCAGGAGGCAATCGAAACTGCTGCAATCCAGACGATCCAGAAATCCCTGAAAGAGGCATTCAGCCTTGTGTTGTACGATGTTACAACGTTGTACTTCGAGTCTTTCAAGGAGTACGAATTTCAGAAACCGGGCTTTTCCAAGGACAACAAACCTCAGCAGCCGCAAATCGTTATCGGCCTGATCACCACCCGTTCAGGTTTTCCCGTCATGCATGAAGTGTTTGAAGGCAACACCTTCGAGGGCAAGACGATGCTTGATGTTGTGCATCGCTCCAGAACCGGATCGGTGATACCAAGCCGGTTATTGTCGCCGATGCGGGCATGCTCTCGAAAATCAATATGCAGGAACTTGAGCAGGACGGGTATCGCTACATTGTCGGGGCGCGATTGGCCAGTGCTGCCAGCAGCTTCATTGATCGCGTCCATCATAACCTTCCCCCTACGGACAAAGCCCTCTGTCGTTTCAGTTATGAGGATTTCGTGAAGCATGCTATCATGATCTGCGAGTTCTCGGAAACCCGGTACAAGAAAGACAAGCGGGACCTTGACAAGCAGGTGAAACGGGCTCTCGCCCTGCTTGAAAAAAACGAGTCCGGACGGCGAGCAAAATTCGTCAAGAAGACCAAGGAAAAGGACAAGCCGTTCATTTTTGATAGCGCCCTTCAGGCAAAGGCTGAGAAGCTGCTTGGCATCAAGGGCTTCGTCACCAACATTCCGGAAAATGAGATCTCCAGCGCCGAAGTCGTTGCCTATTACCGTGATCTTTGGCACGTCGAGCAGGCGTTTCGCATGAGTAAATCAGATCTGAAAGCCCGGCCGATCTTCCATTTCCCGAAAGATGCCATCAGGGCTCATATACTCGTCTGCTTCATGGCCTTGATGATGGGAAAATATCTGGAGATAAAAACGGGAGTATCGCTTCGTCAAATTCGTGATCAACTGTGGGACATCAAGGAAGCAATTGTCCGTGATGAACGAACCGGAGAATTGCATAGCTTACCCATGAATATTCAAGAATTCACTAACAATCCTCTTCTGCAATTCATTAGTGCAGAGTTTTCGTACTAATGGCAGAAGTCAGGATGAGAAGCACTCAATTTTTTGCTATACTGCCTGCTGACGAAAATAACCGGATCCCCCCTTCCTCCTATGCCCATCAAGTATGCAAGACGCCTGTCGGGGCGAAAACGATCGACGGAAACAAACCGTCATCTCGGCTTCGCACTCGCCTTTGTGGCCGGAGCAACCAATGCCGGTGCCTATCTGGCCGTCAAGCTCTACACCTCGCACATGACCGGAATGGTCTCATCAATGGCCGACAACATTGTTCTCGGCAACGGTGATCTTGCGCTCGGTGCTTTCGGCGGCGTATCCTTCTTTCTCGCCGGTGCTGCAACAACAGCCGTCATGGTCAACTTTGCACGGCGGCGGCACCTGCACAGCGAGTTCGCTTTTCCACTCCTGCTTGAAGCCTTTCTCCTGCTCTCGTTCGGCCTGCTTGGCGCTCAGCTCTCCACCATCAACGGCGTATTTGTACCGGTTACGGTGATGCTGCTCTGCTTTATGATGGGGCTGCAGAATGCCGTTATCACCAAACTCTCGAACGCGGTGATTCGAACCACCCACCTGACCGGCATCATTACCGATATGGGCATTGAACTCGGCAAACTCTTTTACTGGAACCGCCACACCCTTGAGGCAGAGGAGGATGTTGTGGCTGACCGGGACCGGCTGAGGGTGCTTGCGACGCTGACGCTCTCCTTCTTTGGCGGCGGACTTTTTGGCGCTCTCGGCTTCAAGGTGATAGGCTATGCGCTGACTGTCCCGCTTGCACTCCTTCTTGTCCTGCTCGCCGTCGTACCGGCAATAGACGATCTTCGAGGTTACCTCTACAAAGTGGCGCGCAAAAGGGCTGCAGGGAGGCTGGATTGACAGGGTACCGGCATCAAGGGAACTCTTGAGAACCGGGGGTGTTTATGTACTGTAAAGCTCACTGGAATTTCACCACTCCCGGCCCGACAGCTGGTAAAGCTCTACCCTTATGAAGCTCATTTTTGTCTACAATACCGACAGCAACCCGCTCAGCTCTCTCATCGACCTGGGCCATAAGATCCTCAGCCCCGAAACCTACGATTGCAGCCTCTGCAAACTGACCCATGGCCCGTTTACCGAAAAGGATGCCTGGAGAGCGTTCCGCATCTCGATCGGTGTTCCGGTAGAGTTCCTGCACCGCGATGAATTTGAAAAAAAATATAGTCGCAGCTTTGAATACCCCCTCATTCTGAAAAAGAGCGACAGTTTCGAGATTCTGCTCTCAAAAAAAGAGATTGACCGGCTCGGCGATCTTGAGGAACTTATTGCGGCAGTAAAAAAAGAGCTTCCGCCAGGGGCGTGACGAGAGAAGAGCGCTCAGGACTGCTCTTTATGGTTGCAGAGAGTCCGCTTCAAATCCAAGCACGATGGAGTTTATGGAAAAACGGCGACCCATGGGGGGGGGGCCGTCATCGAAAAGGTGACCGAGGTGGGCGCCGCAGCGACCACAGAGTATTTCCATCTCCATTGAACTCTCTTTGCGATACCGGACACTGTTCGATCGCACGGTTTTAAAAAAACTCGGCCAGCCGGATGAACTGGAGAACTTGGCCTCGGAGCGGAAGAGGGTGTTGCCGCACAGGGCACAGAAGTAGGTTCCGCACTCTTCATTATCCCAGTACTTTCCGGTAAATGGCTGCTCGGTAGCTCCTTTTCGCGCAACCTCATAAAGTGCCCCGGAGAGCAACTCTTTCCACTCAGCATCCGGTACATTAAGTTTGGATGTATCACTTCGGGAGAAGTAGGATTTGACGGTTTGAGTCTTCCGGGTCATGGTTTTGCATTTTTCAGTGACTGTTGGCGATGGCACTCCGTTGTACAAGCCAATTCCTGCCGCCTCTCCATAAACACAGGAAAGATAAGAACCGTTCGTTTTATATGCATGCCGGAAGGTGGATTAAGGCCTTTTCAAAAAAAGGTTGTTCGTCAGAAAATCTCATTGTTTATCCGGCTGACGATTCAGCGCGGCATGAATCAATTCAAGCAGCAACTCTTTTTTAACCGGCTTGGTGATAAAGGAACAACACCCGGCCGCCTCCGCTTTTCCCCTCTCCGATTCCGAGGTAAAGGCACTCTGCATAATAACCGGCAACCCGGGCCGAAACTGCTTGATCAGCCTTGTCGCATCAAAACCGTCCATGACCGGCATTTTGATATCCATAAGCACAAGCCCGATCTCCGGATGCGCTTTTACAAGCTCCACAGCGTCCAGTCCATTACCGGCGGAAAGGATCGTTATGCTTTCGGCTTGCAGTGTTTTCTCAAGCAGAATACCGCTGACGGCATCGTCTTCAGCAATAAGAATGGTCATCACGGGCAGGGAATCATGGTTGGGCCTGACAGCATCAGGCTGAACATCAGTTTCCACAAAACCGGCAGGATTGTAAGGCAGGGTGAATATAAACTCGCTCCCTTTTCCTTCTATAGATTTGACCGAGATGCGACCTCCAAGCATCTCAATATATGCCTGGGAAATGCTCAGACCGAGCCCTGCTCCCTCATAGTTTCGGGTCAGGGAGTTGTCCGCCTGGCGGAACCGTTCAAAAATCTTCGTCTGTATGTCAGGCGATATTCCGATACCGGAATCAGCCACATAAAACTCAAGCGTATTTTTTTTGCAGGCATAACCAAAGTCAATATGCCCCTCTTTGGTGAATTTCAGGGCATTCTGCAGCAGATTCGTCAGAATTTGCGTAAGCTTGGTGCTGTCGGTCTCAATGACACTTTCACTGTCTGACAATCCGGCGCTACAACTCAAACGCAACCCTTTCTGCTCTGCAAGGGGCTTGAAAAAGGCATGGAGATCCCGGAGCGTAGTGTTGACCGGCGTCCTGCCGATCTTCACGTTGGTCTTGCCGGCTTCGATCCGGGAAATATCAATGATGTCATTGATGAGAAAAAGCAGACGCTGACAGCTCTGGTCAATAAGATCAATATAGAGCGACTGCTCATCTTTTGACAGATCAGGATCTTTCAGGATCTCTGAAAGACCGACAATACCATTCATCGGGGTGCGAATCTCATGGCTGATATTGGCAAGAAAGGCGGTTTTAAGCCGGTCACTCTCCTCCGCATGCTCTTTGGCCGCAATCAACTCGCTCCACAGTTTTTTCTTTTCAGTAATATCCTCCTTGATCGCCACAAAATTGGTGATAACACCCTCTTCATTCAGAACCGGCGAGATCACGGCCGACTCCCAGTAAAACTCTCCGTTTTTACGTCTGTTATACACTTCCCCTTTCCACACACCACCGGCAAGAATCGTTTGCCAGAGCTCTGCATATACCGGCTGCGGCATGGTTCCGGACTGAAGCATGCGGGGATTCTTGCCGATTACCTCCTCCTGGCTGTAACCGGAGGAGATGGTAAATGCCGGGTTAACATATTCAATATCTCCCTTCAGATCGGTAATAACCACAATGGCATGACTTTGCTGCATGGCAACGCTCAGTTTTTGCAGCTCCCGCTCCGCTGCTCTGCGCTCGGTTACGTCATGCACAATTGCGTAAAGCAGCTCCCTGCCTCCAATGGTGATATTGGAGCTGAACACCTCGACATCACGAATGGAACCATCCGCCCTTCGGTGCTGGAAAGCAAACTGATTTTTTCCCGATAACCGGTTCTGCGACATAAAGCGGGTCAGCTCCTCTTCAGGAAGAGTATCGACCTCCCGGATATGCTTGCGGCAAAGTTCATCAATAGACCACCCGTAAAAAGCCGCAGCTGCTTGATTGGCATCAATAATATTGCCCGTCAGAGGATCAAGCATATAGAAGGCACCGGGCACCGCCTCTTTAAGCGCACCAAAAAGAGTCTGCGTCGTCTCCGCATCCCTTTCGGATCTCTTCAGATCGGTTATATCCTGCGCAACAATATAGATCTGTGACGTCCTGCCATCAAGGCCGGCAATCGGGTATAAGGTATTGCGATAACAATGACCCTCCTGCTCATCTTCATAAATCATCCGCCGGCCGGTACGAAACACCTCATCTACTTTTATCCGCCGGGCTGCTGCCAGTTCAGGCGGAAGAAAATCATACGCATTGACGTTAATGCAAGCCTGTACCTCTTTGTGACATACTCTGGCAAAAGCCTGATTGGCATCAAGAATGGTCCCTTCCCGGTCCATAATAAACGCCGGTTCCGCTACAGCATCAAAAACAGCATTAAGTGTGCTTTCGCGCTGTTGTGCATTGCGCTCCTTCTCCTCTCGCTTATGAGTACTGTTCTGCATAGAAAATTTCAATGGCGTATTAAACTCCCGGCTGAACCAAAATAGGAAGAGTTTTCAGCTTTTTCATGATAAATCCCCTCACCCTTTCGTACAGCCATGTTTTTCAATTTTTCCGGTCCACCTGGCCAGTGATTTGTCATCCATGCTATCCCAGGCTTCAATTTCATCGCCGAGGTAGTGGTTAATGAAGGCGCACTCAATATCGGATTTTTCACTTGAAAAGGCGTATTCATCAAGAGCGGCATCATCTTTCGGCTGAAATGCCCAGTACTGCACAGCAGGTTTGCCCTTGTTGAAAAGAAAGAGTTTCTCATCAGGATCAAGGTCGCGATTCTCTTCAAGTGAGTCAAACTCTACGGCAATCTCCATAATCATCCGGCAGTGCTTTTCACTGTACTCAATCGGACCGAGGATCGGGTCATACACCCGGCAATCCACCGTAATCAGCCCCTTTGCTGTCAGAATAAACAGCTTATGGCCCAGACGCCAGTAGCCGCCATCGAGAAGAATCGGGTTTTGAATTGCGTGCAGGCATTGCAGCAGAGAGGTTCTCTCCATCGGATAATCTCCGGGGTTTCTTTGTGAACAGATAACGATATACCATGAAATATAATATTGAAAAGATGCATACCAGCCTGTGCGGTCATAACTGTTACAGGGCGTTCGTTTCAGCTCCTCTTCTGCGCGGCGGCACCCTTAACCTCTTTTTGGTAGTAATGAATTTTGTAGTAGCTTGGAAAAACAAACAGCCGGTGGCCGGAAATCCTGATTGCATGATATCGGCCCTGACGACTTCCCGGAAAATGCCTGATATGATGCGTTTTGCTAACGTTGCACTCATAGCGAGAACGATTTTTTTTCTGCTCGCCATCGCTTCCATTGCATGGGCGGGAGAGGTTTTTGCTGAAAACTCCGTCACGGTCCAGACAAAAATTACCGTAAACATCTCGGAATCCCTGATTCAGTACTTCAGCAAACTCCGCAAAGAGACGGCGATAAAGCAGGGCGCACCCCCGTCAACGTCACAATCGAGGCCTTCGCCTGCCGACTCTACATCAGTGCCTGCTCCCTGAATGACCATCACTCTCCTGCAGCTGCAGGGTGAGGAACATAAATGAGACAAGTTGATTATCTCTCATGAAAAAATCCCGCATAACACTCTCAGCAGAACGCCATACCGTAAGGCTTCCGCTCCTTCTCACCATCATCCTTCTCCTCTTTCAGGGGTTAACCGCTGCTCCCCTGTGGGCCAAAGCAGCTGTTCTGAATCCCGATGAAATTACTCTTGCCTCGCTGCGCCTTGAAGATGTGCAGGGAAAAGATGAAAGGGAGATGAACAAAACCAGACCCGATGAGATCCACGTCATTAGAACGGTAAACCCCTTATGGCAACTGGAACTGCCTGACAATCACCTCCCGGCAGTCACTACAGAGTACAGCGTTACCGGAAACAACGGGAAACCGGATGTCTTTTCAAATATTGATGACCCTTCCTCATCGGTAAAAATCAGGATCAAAGCGAAAGGGATACGCTCCAGGGCCTATGTCAACAGGCACTGGTTAATGTCGGAAGTCGTGGATATCATCATCTATCCGGTTGCTGCAACCAGCAGGGGCGCCTACAGCGGCGTCATTAAAACGATCATCTCTTTTGCTCATATTTAACAGGCCCGCCACATCCTCATGCGGGTCTTCGCAGCACCGGAAAGTCCGGGTTCCTCAGATCATGCGATTTTTTTTACTCCCGACAGCGGCAGGATCATGAACGGCAGCAGAGGAGAAGAGATCACTGAAACGGCGCTCTAACGGCTCTCTGCATTGTCGAGAGCGGTTCAAGTACGAATGTGCAGAGAAACCCGAATATAATCCCGGGAGGATCGGAAGCATAAAGCAGTTGAATTGCGAAATAGATCAATAGCGGTACCCTTATGAAAAACATTGTATCGATCTGCCTGCTCCTTCTTTTTTGCGCGCTTTCCGCTCACTCACTCCATGCCGATCACATCTATAATTTGTTTGTATCGCCAAAACTCTTTGAGCTGAAGCTTGGTTCCGGACCGATCAGTGAAACCATACAGCTTAAAAACAACAGTGATACCCCTGTCCGCCTGAGCGCAATGGTCCGGAACTGGACAATTGACGAACAAAACAACATGAAAACCGTGCCGAGTGAAGCAGAGTCGCTTGATCAATGGATAGTGGTCACTCCTGAAAATATTACCGTTGAAGCAGGCAAAGAGGCTCTTGTTCATTTTTCAGTCAAACCGCATGCTGTGACTGAACCAGGAGAACACCGGGCAATCATCTTTTTGACAGAGAGTTACCCGACACTATCCGGTGATGGAATTGAAGTCACCTTCCGCCAGGGCATCGGTATCTATGGCTATTCGGGAGTTGTCCGTCATTCGTCCACGATAAAAAGCCTGAAACTTGACCGCACCTCAGGCATTCTCAGTATCGAAATCGAAAACCGGGGAAATGTGCACACAAGGTTTGACGGAGACTATGCGATCTGGAAAAAAGGGGCTTTTCCGGGGCTGAAATCTCTGCCCGCTTCTCCTGAATGGCCGCATAACCATAAAAAGCCGGCAGGATTCATCACATCAGGCAGCCTGAACAGAACACCGGTACTTGCCGGAACCAGCCGAACCATAAAGACTCTGCTTCCGGTTGCAGCTTTTCCAACCGGATACACCGTTATTGTAACCGGCACCATTGACGGAGAAAAGGTTGAAAAGATTTTCCGCTGAACCATACGCCACCATGGACCACTACTCCTGACAGCAATAAACACGCTTCAATCTTTTTGTTGCTGTCATTACACTCCTTTTTGTGCCTTCCCTTTACGAAGCGGATGCACACCCGCACAGAACGTGAGCAAGCAAAAAAAACAGTGTCAGCTCCTCACCCTGGAAATTCTGCATCTCCGATCAGGGAATCAAAGTCCACCGGAAAAGAGGGCTCGACCTGATTGAAGCGATCACGTCCCTCCGGCATGGCATGAACCCCGGCGGGGAAGGCGTTATGGAGCAGCATATACTCCAGCAGGTAGTTGGTCAACCGGTAATAACCGCAAGGTTTTGTTGAGGTTGATCCCGGCATTTGATTTGCAGGCTTCCCCTCGGCCCACCGCTCAACAATCTGCTCAACCAGCGTCTCATACCTCTTCTGTTTCTGCATAGGGATCTCTTCTGTTTTGATTGCCTGAAGCTCACCGCCTGACCGGTCAAAAATAATCCAATGATCTGCTGAATCATAAAAAAAGGTATAAAAATCCAAAGCTCCCCTCTCATCAAAAGGGAAGAGTACCGTTTTATAATACTCAAGATGAGACGGTTGATGAGTTTGTGCCTCGGCAATGGACAGGATTGGATCGCTCGCGAGGGAAGAACAAATAAAACAGAGAGATGGAGATGTAAAAACAGGTGATAATAGAGCAATTAATAGAGAAAAGATGGTATTTTAACTGGAAAGAGAGACTTGTAGCAATGCAGTATCAAAGAGGAGCATTAAGACGTATTGTGGCGTAATAGAGTAAAATTTATTTCGCAAAAAACTGAAATAGTTGTTTTTATTCAAAAAAATAGCCGATATTACTCACCTTAATACGCCACAGCGATAACAAGTTAATAATCCGGCACCTCTCTGTTATGGGCGAAACAAGTCTGGGCACCATAAACAACAGCAACTGGAAAAGTGTACACCCGACTGCCGGGTATACAAAGCGAATGGAGGTGATTGATGATAATATCGTTCACACCTGGATTGAGTCAGAAAAGGATGTGATTCTTGATTTCATGGACGCCGAGCTGCTGCAGGTTGTGCTTCAGGAAGCCGGCCTCGAAAACAGAGAGTTTCATATCATTTTTGACCTTGCCAATACCACAAGCATTACCTATCGCTACAAACTGGCGATTACCGATCTTTTTTTTAACTGGAGTCCCTTTTTCGGGGTTATAGGTTTTTACAATATCGCCGAGTCAATGCGCATTATAACCGAATCGTTCGCCGCCATCGCACCCGGGAAACTTTGCGTCATTCAGGCCAAAACCTATGAAGAGGTTATTGAAAAAGTCAGGGAGTATAAATCAGGAGTACTTCCTTCAATGGAGCTCCCTGATGAGGAGAGAAGGGAAGAGCATCGGTTTCTTGGAGCTGTTGCAAGATTGTCGTGGCTGAACCTGCTTGAAGAGCCGATAGAGCTTCCATCAGGGGAGAGCCGGTACTATACGGTTTTCAAAGCAATTGAAGCCCTTCGCCTTGACCTCATCGCTAAAAATTTTGACTGTGAAAAAGAAGTACAAGAGCTTACCAACAACCTTCAAAATCGACTAACCCAGATGACTATAAAAATGAATGCACAGGCGGAATTGAATAAAAAATCGGTCACCGAATTCAAAACCGAGATCTCTGATCTTAAATCAAGGCTTGCAACACAGGATATGGAGCTCACCAGGGTTTCAACTGCAATTGCCGAAAAAACAACCAAATTGCGGAACATTCTTGCACAGATAAATGCACTTGAAATAGATACAGAGGTTAAAAAGGGTATTGCTGACACCTGTCTCGGCCTTATAGAGACCGAAACCATTGAAAAAAGGCTGAACACCGAACAGACTGAAGATGACTCGGTATTTCTGTCAAAACTTCAGAAAAAACATCCGAACCTTAACCAGCGGGAGCTGAGAATCAGCCTGCTTGTAAAAATGAACTACGACACCTGTGATATTGCCCGTTCTGTCGGCATATCAACACGGGGTATGGAAAGCATCCGTTACAGAATGCATAAAAAGCTCGGTCTTGGAAAACATCAATCCATCAAAACCTATCTTTCCGAGCTGGCCGTTACCTTCTGAACTCCCCTGTTCAACAGTTGAAAAAAGCACTCTATCGGTTTTGGCGATAGAGTGCTTTTTTTTGCTTGCCACCACCAGTGAATTTTTTCACCCCGGTTTGTTGTTAAGCTATGGTAACTTCTGTTCTTTCAGCCAGTCGAAATGACCCCGTGGTCAATTATCCAACATTTTCCCTTCGGAGGGCACCATGGACACCCGAAAACTGATTGAAGCCTATCACAAAGCCTGGACATGCGGAGATTTTGCTGCAGCCCGCTCTTTTCTTGCTGATGATCTTGATTTTCAGGGCAGTATGGAGCAATTTTCAAATGCTGATGATTTTCTGGCTGCACTGAAACAGTTTGCTCTGATGACCACCCGTGTTCTCATGCAGAACGGCTTTTTCGATAAAGAGGGCGCTGCTCTCCTCTATGACTGTGAAACAGCAACCCCGGCTGGTCTCATCCGCACAGCGGAGTTCTTTACTGTTTCCGGCAACCGCATTAAAGCCATTCGGCTGGTTTTTGACGCTACGGATCTGCGTAAAGCGATGCAGGCATGAACAGCGGCTCAAGAACCAAAAAAAGTGTTCCGTTCAGCAAGCTGCTGGGCTTTCTTGGTCCCGGCTTTCTGGTTACGGTGGGGTTTGTCGATCCGGGAAACTGGGCAACAAATATTGAAGGGGGATCACGGTTCGGCTACGAGCTGCTCTGGGTAGTTACACTCAGTACACTCATGCTTGTTCTGATCCAGCACATGGCGGCCAAGCTTGGCATAGCCACAGGCAAATCGCTTGCAGTCAACATACGGGAACATTTTCCAGGGCCGGTGACCGCCTTTCTCGGTATCACGGTACTTGCTGCCTGCATCGCCACGGATATTGCCGAGCTTCTCGGAGGCGGGATCGGTTTTTCACTGCTCTTCGATGTACCGGTCTGGATCGGTGTGCTCTTCACTGTTTTTCTCAAAATTTTCCTCGTCACCAGCCAGCGCTACCATCGGATAGAAACCATCATTGTCGGTTTTCTCGGCGTCATAACCCTCTGTTATCTTATCGAACTGCTGATTGTCAAACCTGACTGGGCGGCAGTCACAACCGGCCTTGTTCTTCCTCAGCTCGGCAGGGAGAACATCTATGTGGCGATGGCTATTCTCGGTGCCCTTATCATGCCCCACAATATTTTTCTGCATTCAAATGTCATTCACAGCAGAGAGTGGGGCATATCGGAACAGGAAAAGATGAAGCTGCTCCGGTATGAAAAAATTGACACCATTTCTGCCATGACTCTCGGCTGGGTTGTCAATTCATCCATGATTATTGTTTCGGCTGCGGTTTTTTTTCATAATCAGGTGCAGGTATACAATATAGAAGAGGCATCGGCAACACTCAAACCGCTCGCCGGAGAACTGGCAGGATTACTCTTTGCCATCGCACTGGTTTTTTCGGGTGTGGGATCTTCCATGACCTCATCAATGGCTGAAGCTAATGTATTGACCGGGTTTCTCGGCAAACCGGAAGATCCCGGAACTCTCCTTTACAGGAGTACGGTTTTTGCCACTTCGATACCATCATTCCTGATCATTCTCTTTACTGCCGACACCTTCCGGCTGCTGATTTTCAGCCAGATCATACTTGGCATACAGCTTCCGTTTACCCTTCTCTCGCTTTTGATTCTCTGTCGCAACCGCAACGTAATGGGTGGCTTCAGAAGCCGGAACAGGGAGTTTGCTGCCGCATCACTCATTGCGGCAATCGTTATCATTCTCAACATCTATTTTTTTTACACAACGGTTACCGGAGGGAGCTGATATGCACAGATACAGGAATATCCTTACAGCCATTGACTGCTCTGATGCCGACATGACCGTGATCGAGCATGTGTCATCACTGGCTTCAGAACCGGGTTCAGTGGTCCATCTTCTGCATGTTGTCCACTCCCATACCCTCGATCAGGACAGAGACCTTCGAATGCAGGCAGTCACGCTGCTGAACCGCTACCGGGAGAAGATGCAGGCAGATGGCATTGATGCGAGAGTGATTATCAGAAGTGGAGAACCTGAGGATGAAATTCTCTCTGAAATAGAGGAGAACGGCTATGACCTCCTTGCCATGGCGACTCATGGCCACCGGCTGCCGGAAAGAATTCTCTTTGGAAGTGTATCAAGAACCCTTCGAAAAAAAATCACGATCCCCCTGCTCCTGATCAACTCCGATCGTTAGCGGGAGGCTCATTCCGGCACCCTTTGCCTCCCCCTTGCCACGCATCTCAAAAAGAGGTGAATGGAGAAAAAAAAACCGCTATATTCGTCTGTCTCACGACATGCAAGGAACTTAAGCCGCTCTATGGTGATTATAATGTGCAGATTCCGGATCTCTTTATATTTCAAAGCAACTTCCCGAGAGACCGGTTTTGTCATGATATGGAATTCCTGATGGCCGTTTATTGTGCTACCACATTTGAACTATTTTCATACTTTTGTGCTCTTTTTAATTCATAACAACAGACAACTATGACACAACTTACTTTGCCGTAAACGACAAGTATCAATATGCTGCATTTGGCGATAAGATACACGAAATTAAAGAAGAAGAAAAGACTATCGGCAAAGGGTATCATAACGACCTTACGATAACGGTTTATAACGGTTATAATGTGGCAGGTCAGTTACTTTTTACAATTGAGGCAATGTCAAACCTAACTATTAGCTATGATGTCGCTTAGGCTTGCGGCTAACGTTTTGCGGCTTGGCGAAGGTGGCGATTTGACCCACCAAACTTCCAAACACCGCTTAAGTACCGAAATTAGCACATAATTTTTATTTGAAAGCACAAGCCCGCCACTTTTGCCAAGGCGCTGTTAGGTAATGTTTTATTTGAATTCATACTCCCATTTACTCTCATGAGGGTTATATCTCAATTGAGCATTCTCACATGCAAAT
>NZ_MPJE01000038.1:0-12791 GCF_001975465.1 Chlorobium sp. KB01 | reverse complement strand
TAACATTAACTCGCTAACTCAACAAGGCATTTTCTCCATTTCCATCTGAGGCAAAACACATGAATTACGGATACCCATTCAGACTCAGCCGGTATTGAGGCTTCCGATATATCGAACTATCGAAAGGACAAAAAAAGATCATGGAGTTCTTACCCGTAACCCAGGGAAAAAAGCATTTACCCTTCTTTTCAATGGTGATACACTGCCGGCAGAGTCGGGTGCTCTTCAGGTTGTCCATGTGGAATCAATTGATGAAGCCTCCCGTTTTCTTCAGTTACTTGGTAACACCTGCGAAATATTTCTTTCACCTGACTATCGTATGACGCATCCCGGGGTATATGCCTTTGTCAAGGCGCTGCTCTATCCTTCTCAAAATGCGCTTCCCCCTTTTGACATCAATACTGCCGCAGCGTTAATGCAAAAACTGCCTTTTGATCTGAAAAGTTTGGTGAAATCGCCCCTTGCCATAACACTGGATGATAAGTATCCCTGCCCGATCAATAAGAAATTTGTGCATAAAAAAATGCCTCCAATGTACTGGTTTCTGATTTTTACTCTGCAGGGCGTTTGCTCTATTTCAACATGCTCGGCGAGACGGAAGAGCTGATTTTTGACCATACCTCCGACCACGTTCAAGGGATGCTCATGCTTGAAGCACTCCGGCAGGCAGCGCTTGCTACCGCACATATTCTCGGGTTGCCTTTTACTGGAGGGCTTGCACTTTTGAATTATAATACTAATTTTTTTCATTATCTTGAGCGGGACGCTCCGATTGTACTCAGAGCGTACGGTGATTTCTCTGCAAATGAGACGAGCGAAGACAAAGAGGCTCCTATCTTCATTCAGGTCATACAGTGGGGCAAGGTTTGTGCTGATGCCACAATGAAAGCTTTTGCCTATATAAATGGAGCGCACTATGAGCAGCAGAAAGTGCGGCTTGAAAAAATATCAGCCAGAAGCAAAATGCAGTTTGACGCAAAAGTAAGCCGGATTCTTGAAGCGGAACCTTCCATATGATGCGGGCAGCAGTTATAGGCGGTGGAATTTCAGGCATCGCGACGGCATTCTACCTGATGCAGCGAAATATTGAAGTTGATCTCTACGAGTCTGCACCTCGAATTGGCGGAAGGATAGGCAGTGAACGGCTTGATAATCGCTGGGTTGATTTTGGCGGCAAGAATGTCGGTAAAAATTACCGTCGGTTTCGTGAGTTTGTGACGGCATGCGGTATTGCTGATTATGAATATTTCGGCTTCAATACTTCACAGATTATAAACGGTCGGGTTGTCAGGATAAACAAGGAGGGCGCCAGACTGCTCAATACGCTGCGTTTTATGTCTCTATGCGGCTTTGACGGCATAAGGAAGCTTTATCCACATGTTCAGGCAATTCTCAAGGATCGCTCACAGGGTGTGCTCAACAGTGACTATTTCAACCGGGTTGCAGATAAGTTTGATCACACCTCGCTTGCCGGATATTTGAAAGAGCCCTGTTTAAGTCATATCGCAAGACCGGTTACGGTTCGTATGAACGGAGCGGAGCCCGATGAGTGCTCTCCTGGTAATTTTGGATCAAACCTTGCACTTGTGCTTGACAGCTATGAGCAGTTGAAACCCGACATGCATGGAATGCTCGATGCCTTTCAGGAGTTCGCTGTCGAAGGTTCGCTCCGTATTCTTTCCGGCCACAGGGTCACGTCACTATCTCGCGATCCGGGCTCACCTCTCATCAAGCTGGGTTACCTGCATCAGGGTGTTGCAGAAACGGCGGTGTATGATCGTGTAATTTCCGCGCTGCCAGCTCTCCGGCTTGGCTTTCTGCTTGAAGGGATTCTTCCTCAAGCATCTGCTTTACTCCGTAAAGTTCGTTATTATCCTGTAGCGATAGCAATTGTCAAATACCATCATAATGTTTTCACCTCGTCACAGCGAGCCATGGTTTTTGACCACACCTATCCGCTGAGTAATGCCGGAGCCTACGGTATCAATGACCTGAATCTGGTTCGTTATACCTTCAGCGGAAGGGCTTCAAGATCCGTTATTTCCGAAACCACTTCAGCGGAAGAGGTTATCGCTCTGGGAGAAAGCATTGCCGGACCCTGGTTTTCAATCAGGGACAACCAAAGAGAGTCCTTTGCGTATCGGTATATTACTGAAGGATTGTGTGCTTATTCTCCCATGCATTACCGGCTACTTCACGAGATTGATCAACAGCTTGATCAGTTTGCCGGATTCGGCGCAACAGGTGATTATCGTCGGGGAGCCTCTATCGAGGCCTGCTTCAGGGCGGCTGGTGAATGTGTTGAAACATTACTAAGGGATAAACATTGAACATTCGTTCCTACATACGGGATTGTATCAGGGAGGGAACCCAGGTATCACGCTTCAATATTCTTGCAGCCGGTATTTTCGGCGCTCCAGCCCATTTCTTTTTCTACTTTACCTTCAAGTATGGATTTCATCTCCCTTATGAAAATTTTACCCTACGTCTTATTGCGACGCTTTTGTGTGTTTCGATGTTTTTCAGAGAGAGACTTCCTCACTTACTCAAGAATCATTTTACTGTATACTGGCACTTTTCGATCATTTTTGTTCTTCCTTTTATATTTACGGTCAATCTTGTCATGAACAATTTTCATGAGCTCTGGCTCTACTGGGAAATATTCATGCTCTTTGTGCTGATTTCCTTTGTCCCCAACTGGTTGATGTTTCTCATTGATCTGATTATCGGCGTTGCCGGTGCAACTCTTTTTTATTTTTTTTCCGTTCCTCACGTTGAACTACATCCGGCATTCAATATTCCTCTCTATCTTATTGTTCTCGGTTTTACTATTGTTGCGGGTTATGTGTTCAGCTACAGCAATAAAAGAGGCATTATGGCCCAGGAGAGAAACAATGCCCTGCAGGCTCTTGCCGGTGGAATTGCTCATGAGATGCGTAATCCTCTCGGGCAGATACGCTTTAATTTTGATGCCATTCAGCAGGAACTTCCGTTCTATCATCCCGAGAGTGATTTTTCTTCGATTCCGGTCAGCGGTGTCGAACGAATCTATCAACGGGTTGCCCAGGGTCAGATGGCCGTTAACCGGGGTATCCAGATTATTGAGATGATTCTTGAAGAGGTGAAGGATAGTGCCTCTTCAAAGAGCACCTTTTCCTTTTATTCCATATCTGCGGTTACTCATAAGGCACTTGATGAGTACAGTTATGAATCGGAGGAGGAGCGGCAGAAGGTGCATTTTCAGGACGGGGAAGACTTTATGTTCCGGGGTGCGGAGAACATGTTCATCTTTGTGCTCTTTAACCTCATTCTCAATGCGCTCTATTTTTTACGATCATTTCCCGGCGGTCGTATTGATATTCGTCTGCAGCCCGGAGAGAGCCTGAACAGGCTTTATGTAAGGGATAACGGGCCTGGTGTTTCATCGGAAAATCTCGGAAAACTGTTTGATCCGTTTTTCACTTCGGGAAGAAAGGGTGGAACCGGCCTTGGCCTTGCCTTCTGCAAACGGGTTATGCGCTCTTTCGGCGGAGATATTACATGCAACTCCGTGCATGGTGAGTTTACCGAATTTGTGTTGAGTTTTCCCGTGCTTGCCGAATCCGAAATTGCTGACTATGAGGAGTTGCTCTACACTGAAAGCCGTCTCTCTTTATCAGGGAAGCGCTTTCTTCTGGCTGATGATAACCCTGAGATTCTTGCCATGATCCGCCGCTATCTTCATCCTCTTGGAGTGGATATTGATGAGGCATTCACCGGCAGTGAGGTTATGGAGATGATTGAATCGGAACGATATGATCTGCTGCTTGTTGACCTTAATCTCCCGGTACTTGATGCTTTTGAGCTTGCATACAGAATCAGGGGAAACGGTAAACATCTGCCGGTAGTCGCCTATACTGCTGAGCCCTCGTATATTCTCCTTGGAAGGGCTGAAAAGTCGGGCATACAGGGGTTGCTCTCCCTGCCCTTTGCGCTTGCTGATCTTTTACATCTGGTGACAGCTTCCATCAAGGAAAACCCGGCGATACTGCAGGGCTCTCTTGGCGGCAAGACGCTGCTTGTGGTTGATGATTCCGCAGTTAACCGCATGATTATCAGAAACATCCTCCAGAAGTTCCGTTTAACTATTGTTGAGGCGGTAAATGGCCAGGAAGCGATGGATACTCTTGAAAACCATCACTGCGATCTGATGCTGATAGATCTGCAGATGCCTGTTCTTGACGGTCTTGAAACGGCCAGGCGCATCCGTTCAGGACAATGGGAGTACAGAAATATTCCTATCATTGGCATGAGCGGGAACTCGGATCCGGAAACTGTTCAGCATGCCCTGCTCTCCGGAATGAACGATTATCTCCTCAAACCTCTTGACAACAGGCTCCTTTTGAAGAAAGTCGTTGCTCTGATATGAATCTGACCGGGGAGCGGGATCGCTCTTTACAACAGGAAACTCATCATGATACCGGCAGCAACGGCTGAACCGATCACCCCTGCGACATTTGGTGCCATGGCATGCATGATCAGGTGATTGGTCGGATCGGCTCTCAGTCCCTCAATCTGGGCGACTCTGGCACTTTCCGGTACTGCTGCAACTCCTGCGGCTCCGATGAGCGGGTTGATTTTGTTCTCTTCCGAGAGAAAAAGGTTCATGAACCTCGCAAACAGGATCCCTCCTGCTGTTGAGAACATGAAGGCGGTTGCGCCGAGAATAAAAATATGGACTGAACTTTGAGTCAGAAAAGTGGTCGCCTGGGTAGATGCTCCGATTGTCACACCAAGAATGATGGTCACGATGTCAATCATGGCGTTTTTTGCGGTATCGGCAAGCCGTTGTGTCACCATCGACTCCTTGAGCAGATTCCCCAGAAAGAGCATGCCGAGCAGCGGCAGGGAGCCTGGCGCGATGAATCCGGTCAGGAGCAGCGCGAATACAGGAAACATCACCTTTTCGATTTTGGTAACCGAGCGAGGCGGTTTCATTTTGATTCTGCGCTCTTTTTGGGTAGTCAGAAGGCGCATGATCGGTGGCTGAATGAGCGGAACAAGTGCCATGTAGGTGTATGCAGCAATGGCTATGGATCCGACGAGATGGGGCGCCAGTCTCGAAGAGAGAAAGATTGCTGTCGGGCCGTCAGCTCCGCCGATAATACCGATTGACGCAGCTTCCGGGTTGGTAAATCCAAGGGAGATTGCACCGATATAGGTCATGAAAATGCCGAGCTGGGCCGCTGCTCCGAGAAGGATAAGCTTCGGGTTTGAGATCAGGGGTGAGAAATCGGTCATTGCTCCGATTCCGAGAAAAATCAGGGGAGGGAACACCCCTTTCAGCACACCCTGATAGAGGTAGTTCATGACGCTGCCATCCTCATAGATGCCGAGAGCCATTCCACCATGCTCAATAAACGGGGTATTGCCGATCAGTATACCGAACCCTATCGGAACCAGAAGAATCGGTTGATATTCAAACCGTATGGCCAGATAGATGAAAAGCATTCCAACCAGAATCATCAAGAGATGGCCCGGTGTGATGTTGGAAAAACCGGAGTAATCTAAAAACTGTACAAGTCCATCCATAATCGTGTTATTCAATTTCTATCAGGATATCACCCTGCATGACTGTGTCGCCTACCGCTACCCTGACACTCTTGACTGTACCGGCTTTTTCAGCAAAAATATTGTTTTCCATTTTCATCGCTTCCAGTACCAGTATCGGCTCTTCCCGTTTTACCGGTGATCCCTCCTGGACCATGAGGGCAATAATGGTGCCGGGAAGCGGCGCCTTTATGATGCTCAACCCCTGGGTGATGAGCGGTTCCGGCGGTTTTGGCGGGGTAGGAGGAGTGTAGCGGACCAGCTTAGGGGTCTGGGGTCTTTTTATCTCCTGACCCAGCTCTACCTGATAGGATGTGCCGTTTACCTCTATTTCGGCACTGTTCTCCTCAAAGGATTTGATTTCCACATTGTAGCGGTTTCCGCTGATTGTGAATTTATATTTTCTCATTGTTGAAACCCTTTGAAATTAATGACGTTGTAGATTTTCGAATTCCACGGGGTATAGCTTTTGCCGACTTTTTTAATCGTAAGAATTGCTGCATCCTGATCGTGAAGCTCATTGAGATAGAGCGAGATGGCAACACCTATTGCTGCGCTCACCTCTCCGGGAATCATGTTTCCTGCCAGAGCCTTTTTTGCTTCATCACCCTCATCGTCAAATGTTCTTCTGATATTCCAGGAGAGCACTTTTGGTATTACACTGAAGAGAAGTGCGAGCAGAAAGAGCGACAGAAAGACAACGCTGTACCCGGTGACGGCCATCACCAGATGCCCGCTTGTTATAGCCGATAGATCAATCGGTAAAATTTGCTGGATGGTAGTCATTGTTTCTTCCCTGTTACAGTGGAATGGTCGAGTGCTTTTTCGGGGGGTTTTGATCTTTTTTTGTCGAGAGCGTCTGCAGAGCACGGATTATTCTGAAACGGGTATTACGTGGTTCAATGATATCGTCGATATATCCGAATTTTGCTGCCTGATAAGGGTTGGCGAATTTTTCACGATACTCCGCTGCGTTTTCAGCAACAAACCTTGCACGTTCTTCGAGATCTTCAATAGCGTTCAGATCTCTGTTCATAAGCACCTCAATGGCGCCTATCGGGCCCATGACAGCAATTTCAGCCGTTGGCCATGCATAGTTGATATCTCCACGGAGCATTTTGGAACTCATGACGATGTATGCGCCGCCATAGGCTTTACGGAGAATCACGGTAATTTTCGGCACCGTAGCTTCTGCATAGGCAAAAAGCAGTTTTGCTCCGTTGGTGATAATACCGTCAAACTCCTGTGCACTGCCGGGCAGAAAGCCGGGAACATCAACAAGCGTTACAAGAGGGATATTGAAGGCATCACAGAACCGGACAAACCTTGCAGCCTTGCGTGAAGCATCAATGTCAAGACATCCTGCCAGGTAGTTGGGCTGATTGGCAACAATCCCTGTTGAGATTCCATTGAAGGTCACAAAGCCGACCACAATGTTTCGGGCATACTGCCGCTGAACTTCAAGGAACTCGCCATTATCGGCAATAGAATAGATGATATCCTTGATGTCGTAGGGGATTGACGGCTTTTCGGGTATGATGGAATTCAGTTTGTCGTCAAGACGATCTGCAGGGTCATTACAGAATGCCTGGGGCGGTTCCTCAAGATTGTTCTGCGGCAGGTAACTCAGCAGCTTTTTGATCAACAGTATTCCCTCCATTTCATCTTCGCCGACAAAATGGGTGACGCCTGATTTTGTTGCATGCACCGAAGCTCCGCCAAGATCCTCTTCGGTAATGGACTCACCGGTTACGGTTTTGACCACTTTTGGACCGGTGACAAACATATGACTGGTTTTTTCGACCATGACAACGAAATCAGTAAGCGCAGGGGAGTAGACCGCGCCGCCTGCACAGGGGCCGAAAATTGCCGATATCTGGGGAATGACGCCGGATGCCATGACATTTCTCTGGAAAATGCTCCCATAGCCGGCAAGACTTCTTACGCCCTCCTGGATTCTTGCCCCGCCACTGTCGTTTATGCCTATAAATGGTGCGCCGACCTTCATTGCCTGGTCCATCACCTTGCAGATTTTCAGCGCGTTGGTTTCTGAAAGCGAACCACCCAGCACCGTAAAATCCTGTGCGAACAGATAGACCAGACGTCCGTCAATGGTTCCGTGACCGGTAATGACGCCGTCTGAAAGAAAGTTCTCTTTGTCAAGGCCGAAATCAGTTGTCCGGTGGGTGACAAACATGTCATACTCTTCAAAACTCCCTTCGTCAAGCAGCATGTTGACTCGTTCGCGGGCTGTAAACTTCCCTTTTTTATGTTGTGCTTCTATGCGTTTTTCTCCACCTCCGAGGCGGGCTTTTTCGCGTTCGGCAATCAAGCGTTTCATTGTTTATTTCTGATATTGATTGACTAATTTGCCGTGAATCAGCTGCCTGACTCAATAACACGGCTCCTGTTCCGATGAGCTGCTCTATGCTATCCCGATTATGCAGAGGTGATGCAGATGGGGTCGTTTATCGCTATGTCGGTTTATTTTTCTGAAGTACTCCTGAATATTGAAAAAAAAACGGTAATAACAGCCATTATCGGCATCCCGGAACGAATTATGTTATATTTTTATGGTAAAAGATTTTAAATGGACTTTCCACACTATGACTTCCGATCTTCAGTTTGCCCTTGAAATAGCCGAACAGGCAGGCAGGTTAACCCTCGATTATTTTTCCTGTAAATCCCTCCAGGTATTTACCAAAAGGGATGCATCTCCGGTAACCGAAGCGGATCGGAAAGCTGAAGAGCTGATCCGGGAGGCTATCCGTGTTGCCTATCCGGGGGACGGTGTGCTTGGCGAAGAGTTTGATGAGCGTCCATCGGCAAACAACCGACGCTGGATTATTGATCCGATAGATGGCACCAAGGCGTTTATTCATGGTGTGCCGCTTTATGGTGTCCTGATTGCTCTTGAGGTTGATGCGGCAGTGCGGCTTGGTGTTGTTCACTTTCCCGCTCTCAAAGAGCTCTATTATGCTGAAAAGGGATGCGGGGCATATATGAATGGTTCGCCTATAGCGGTATCCTCGATTGCCGAGCCCCAGGATGCAACGGTAGTTTATACCGAAAAAGAGTATCTGCTTGATCTTCCCTCGCAGCATCCTGTTGACCGGCTTCGCCTGGAGGGGGGACTGGTGCGTGGCTGGGGTGACTGCTACGGCCATATGCTGGTTGCATCAGGCCGGGCAGAAGTGGCCGTTGATAAAATCATGAGCCCATGGGATTGTGCGGCCCTGATACCGGTTGTTACTGAAGCAGGCGGCGTCTGTTTTGACTACCGTGGAGAGGCAACCATATACGGGGAAGGTCTTGTCAGCGCCAATCATGCAATTGGCAGTGTGCTGCTTCAGGATATTGCTAATCATCTTTGATTATTCCTGATGACAACAGTACTTCTTCTTGCTGTCGTTCTGCTGCTCCTTGCAGTTCTGGTTATACTCCTGACCGGTTGGCCGGGCAGAGTACAGAAGGAGATCGAACGGACCGGTATGGAGCTGCGCAGGGAACTTTCCCAGCATCGGGCGGACTCGCTGCAGCTTCTCCATGCCATGCGAATTGAGCTGGAGGAGTCGTTACGGGAGACGATCGAACAGAAACTCGACGCTGTTGCGGTTGATACGGTACGATCGTCTGAGCGGCGCAAAAAGCCGGTTCCTGTTCAGTCGCACAATCCCTTGCATGATGAAGATGAGGTGGAAGCGGAAGATGAGCATAATGGTCAGTGCCGCCGCAGAAATGGTTCCGGTGCCGCTTCTGCTGCGGATGATCGCCAGCTCATGCTTTTTTCCGGGACAGAAGAGAGGCTGGAGCCGGTCAATGCAGTTCCCGTCGAGTCGGCAGCAACAATCATCTGCGATATTGATGATATTCCCGGTGTCGAGGATCTGGCTGACTATGAAGATTTATAGAGGGAGAGATCAGATGAAGCAGGAGGGGTTGTTATTGTTCCAGGGCTTTGGCGATGGCTTTGGCAAAGCCGGGCCCGTCAAATGATTCCGGGATAATATCAACCTGAAGACCTATCTTTTCAAGAGCTGAAGCGGTCGTTGTGCCTATTGCAGCCACAAGTACTCCTGATGGCAGTACTTTCGACTCGATAGCTTCAAAAAAATTAATGGCAGTCGAGGGGCTTGTAAACGAGAGGCAGGAGAGCTTGCCCTGTTCAAGCAGCGCCTTTACTTTTACGGTCTCTTCGAGGGATGGAGGCAGGTTTTCATAAACGGTGAGCTCTACGCAATGGCCACCCCGTTTTTCAATGACATCAGGAATTGTTCCAAGTGAAAGAGAGCCCCTGACAAAGAGAAATGTTCGTCCGGCAATCGCTTCACTTCCGATCTCCTCCATGAGGGTCACGGCATCGGCGATTTTCGGGAGAGGCTCGGTGGTAACACCATGTTTGGCGAGGTCACCGGAAGTTGTTTTCCCTACCGCCCATATTTTGAGCTTCTGAAGGTGTTGCAACTCTTCAGGACTCTCGGTGAGCAGTCGATCCAGAAAGAAACTGACACTGTTCGGGCTGGTAAAAAAAACGCCGTCAAACTTGCTCAGATCGGGTACACTCCAGCCGGAAACCGGCCTGATCTCGATTGTCGGAAAGACAAAAGAGTTCAGGCCGTACTGTTCCAGTTCCTTTACAAAAGATGCAGCTTGTTGTTTGGGGCGGGTAACAAGAACTGTTTTCATCAGCGGGTTTTGCGGATTTGCGACAAAATTGCGTCAGCACCCTGCGCCAGGAGCTTCTCGGCAAGTGCAATACCGGCCTCTTCAGCCTGTTCGGGAGAGGTAAGTCCGGTTTTTGTGATTTCGTCATGCAGACCGACTTTACCGTCAACTGATCCTACATAGGCAAGCAGCCTGAGTGTTCCGTTCTGGAACGAGCCATAGGCACCGATCGGGATCTGGCAGCCACCCTGAAGGTGACGGAGCAGAGCACGTTCAGCCCTGCAGCAGTACTCGGTATTTGCGTGGTTGAGGATGCGTACAATCTCTCTTGTCTGCTCATCATCAACACGGGTCTCAATGCCGAGCGCACCCTGTCCTACAGCCGGAAGCATCACTTCATGCGGAAGAATCTCTGAAATGCGGTCGCTGAAATTCAGGCGGTAGACACCGGCATAGGCAAGCATCATGGCATCAAATTCACCGGCATTAAACTTCTGGAAGCGGGTATTGAGATTGCCTCTGATATCACGAATATCAAGATCGGGGCGAAGGCTCAGGAGCTGCGACATACGGCGCAGACTGCTTGTGGCCATTTTGGCATTTGCAGGCAGCTCTTTCAGTTTGACGCCGCCCTTTGAAATGATGACGTCCCGTGTGTCTTCACGCTCGGTAAAGGAGGTGATGATCAGACCTTCAGGTGTTCCTGTCGGCACATCCTTGAGGCTGTGAACGGCAAGGTCAATCTCTTTGGCAATCAGGTGTTTTTCGATGTCCTTTGTGAACAGGCCCATATCGCCGATTTTGGACAGGGGAGAGTCAAGAAGCACATCACCGGTTGTTTTAACCAGCTTCAGTTTGATGTCGAGTTCAGGGAAATGCCTCGAAAGTTCCGTCTTGGTGAATTCTGCCTGCCACAAAGCGAGGGGGCTGGATCTGGTACCGATGATAAGCTGTTTTTTCAAAGCAATTACGGATTTTTATTTAGTGTGACTGATTTGGTTCTTCGAGATCAAAAACGTTGCGGACAAGATCGACTCTGCTGGGCATCGTGTCTGCGGTATCAATCGGTGCCTTGAGCATTTTAATCGGATGGTGCAGGATCTTTTTCAGGATCCGGTCTGTCAGGTGCTCCATTCTCTGAAGCTCCTCCTCGCTTACCTTGTAACGGTAGCGCTCCAGCTCCTTCTCCTTGATTTCAATGAATTTAGACTGCAGGTCAACAATGGTCGGGCGGACTTTCAGTGTGTTGATCCATTGTCCGAAAGCAACAAGCTCCTCCTCAATGATGGCATTGACTTTCGGGAGTTCGCGACTCCGTTTTTCAAGGTTCTTGTCAATGATGTGCTTGAGCGCATCAATATCCTTGAGAAACATGTTCTGAAGCTTTGCAATGTCGGGATCGACGTTTCTCGGCAGTCCAAGGTCAAGAATGATAACCGGCTTCAGCTTGCGTTTAAGCATGCTCTGGTGCATTTCCGATTCTGTCAGAATATACTCTTTGCTGCTGACGGCGGTGATAATGATATCGAATTCGTGAAGATGTTCCTTGTATGACTCATAGGGCAGAACCTTGTTGGTACCAAGCTCTTCGCTGAGGGCTTCGGCTTTTGCAAGAGTCCTGTTGGTAATAACGATGTTGCGTGCGTTTTTCTGGAATATGTGCTTTGCTGCCAGTTCACCGGTTTCACCGGCACCGACAAGCAGAACCTTCTTCATGGAGAGGTTCGAAAAGATTTTCTGCGCAAGTTCGACAGCTGCATAGCTTACCGAAACAGCGCCCTCCATGATCTTTGTTTTGGTTTTGACCTTTTTGGCTACGCTGAACGCGGTATGGCAGAGTCGGGTAAGAAGGATACCGGCAGCCTGTGTCTCTGCGGCAATACGATAGGCATTCTTTACCTGGCCGAGAATCTGGCCTTCACCAAGAATCAGCGAATCAATAGCACTTGCCACTTCAAAGATGTGGCGTGCGGTACCGCAGTAAAAGCGGCTGAAAAAGTGTTCGGGGCGAACCTCCTTTTGGGCATCCTTGAAGGCGATCAGGTACTCTTTGAGGTACTCTCCGGTGACTTCATGCATCGCGGGAACTACATAAAGCTCAGTTCTGTTGCAAGTGGAGATGACCATGGCCTCATGGGCGATTCCGCTTTCAATCAGACCCGTAATGAACTCCTTGTTCTGAACTTCTGAAAGCGAGATTCTTTCACGGATTTCAATTGGTGCGGTTTTGTGATTGACACCGATCGAAATGATGTTCATAGCAGGGCAGTTTAAGTTATCTGATGTTGGACAATGCCACAAAAAACTCTGTGCAGAACAAACTGATAAGTTTTAAATATACCCTAAAAGCCTCAAACTTTCAAACATAAGGGGATTTAAAAGCTCAGGGTCACTACTGTCCAACTATAAATCGAATAAATTCAACTGGTTACAGGTATAGGTGTCCTGAATTGTGCCTGCGGAATTCGTAAGTAATTGTAAAATATCGACTTGTTCAAAAACGCTGACGCTCAAAATTTGTAGGAAAGTGTAGAGTG